>CAZCKR010000001.1:0-39464 GCA_964499305.1 uncultured Candidatus Bathyarchaeia archaeon
TCCTGCGTCTGCTCATGTTGTCTACGCCGCAGACGTCGTGGCCTCTGCCGCTGAGGTACATGCTGAGGGGCCAGCCTAGGTAGCCGTCCATTCCCATTACCATTACGTTCATGTGTCTTTCTCCTGTAACACTATCCAGTATTGGATATTACTACTTGATGATAGTAAGTTTTTTGTTTATAAACTTATGTAGATATATGGACAACCTAAACACAGGGAGGAATGCGATGGAGCCCAAGGTCAACCAGGTAAAGTTCAGCCTCATGAACATGGGGCTCAACGAGTACCAGGCCTCAGCCCTGGCCCACCTCATGTACCTGGGCGAGACCAAGGCAACCACCCTCAGCAAGGCCAGCGGCGTACCCAACGCCCGGGTGTACGGTGTGCTCGACGAGCTGAGCCAGAAGGGTCTCCTCATTATGAGGCCGGGCCGCCCCGCCCTCTACGCCCCGCTCTCGCCTGAGGAGATAGCCGACGCCTTGGTATCGGTCTCCCGGGAGGAGATCAGAAGGCGGCTAAGCGTCGTGGGGTCTTACCGGAGCGAGTTCGAGTCGGCCGCGGCCGAGATGTACCTGAAGGCTGGGGCGAGCGAGCAGCGGACCGGCCTAATACGCGTGGTCAGCGTCGGCGACGTCTCGATAGAGGAGACCCGCAAACTCTACAGGTCAGCCAAAGAGACGCTGCTAATCTCCACGAGGGCCATGGAGTACTTCCAGCAGGTGAACGAAGACTTGGCGGACGCCCTGAACCGGGGGGTATCCGTCAAGATACTCATGAGGTCTCCGGAGAGCCTCAGCGAACCGGATAGAGAGAAACAGGATGCAATTCTCGGGGTCATCGGAGCCGCGTTTGAGGACGGATACGAGGTGAGGTTCTCTGACGAGGTGGAGATCCGTGGCTGCGTCGTGGACCCTGCAGACGGCGGCATGGCGTTGTTCCTGGTGGAGGAGGAGGGGGTTCCGTTCTTCCTAAGGGAGGCGGCTCTCACGTTCCACCCCGGCGTCGCAAGGGCGCTGGGAGCCATGTTCGACCTCAAGTGGAGGTTCGACTCCAGTCCAGCTTAGCTCAGGGTTTAAATCGAGGTCTCCGTTCATCCTCAATGATTATGCATGGTGCGTTGCCCTAGCTGCGGCGAGTGGAACGACGAGGAAGCCTCGTACTGCACGAGATGCGGTAACAGCCTAGGCTCCCCCCGGCGGGACGCGGGGTTCGACAGGCTCAGATACGATGTCGGCGCGCAGACTCTGTGGATCACGCGGATCATCGCGTACGCCATAGATTCATTCATCGTCGGCGCGCTGGGGGCGTTGCTGGCTTTACTGGCCTACGTGCCTCTGTGGGTCGGCTCCATCTTCTCGGGGGAGCTGGACTGGACGGGTGTCTGGCGGCTGCCCTTCATCCTCGGGGCGGGGCAGGTGATCTACTTCACCGCGATGGAGTACATGTACGGTGCTTCGCTGGGCAAGCAGCTTCTAGGCCTCAGGGTGGAGGCTTCAAACGGGGGTAAACCTTCCCTAGTGGCCGCCTTCATGAGAAACGTCTCCAAGATCCATGGCTTGATCCTTTTCATCGATGTCGCCATGGGTTTAGCTCTGACCGAAGACCCCCGGGACAAGTTCACCGACGGCGTCTCGGGCGCATACGTCGTGCGGGGCAGCGCAGGTCCATTGTTCCGTGGCTTCGGTATTGAGCGTTCCATCCGCCGCTCTTTTGAAGACGAGTGGGCTGAGTTCAGCGAGTGGGGTGAACGGGATGTTCTGGAGGGCGTGGGCTTCGGCGTCTTCCTCCTGGTGGTCGCCACCATCGCGTTGAACTACCCGGGGACACACCGCGTCCTCTTCGACTGGGTCCGTGGCTGGGGCGTGTCTGGTTTGACTACTGTCCCGGGGCAGCTTCTGCCCCCGCTCTACTGGTTCTTCACCGCCATGGGGACCTGGAGCTTGATATCCGCGGTCATAAGGTACTACTCCGGGTGGAACAGCTGGCGCGCCGCCCAGGACCTCGTGGGCGGGGTGTTCAACTTCTTCCTCGTATACCTGATCCAGCGCTACGGGACGGCGGCGTTCACCTGGAGGATGCTGTTCCCCGCCTTCCTCGTCTTCGTCGGGGCACAGGTTGTGATATCTGTGTTCGTCTACCCCTCCATGCGGCGAAGATAATCTTCTTATGATGACCCCGCGCTTCTCATTTGAACACACATGAAGGTCCTCGTGACAGGCGGAGCCGGCTTCATAGGCAGCCACCTGGTGGACAGGCTCATGGAGAAGGGAGATCAAGTCAGGGTCATCGACAACCTCGCCTCCGGCTCACTCGGCAACCTCGACCGATGGATAGGCCACCAAGGCTTCGAGTTCATCGAGGGAGACCTCCTCGAAAGAGACGCTTCCCTGGAGGCTGTTGAAGGGTGCAGCCAGGTGTTCCACCTCGCGGCGAACCCGGAAGTCCAGGTCAACAAGGCCGGCCCAGAGGAGCATTTCCGCCAGAACATCGAGGCGACGTACAGCCTTCTCGAGGCCATTGCTAGACGAGGGGGTGTTGAGCATCTCGTCTTCGCCTCCACGAGCACCGTCTACGGCGAGGCAACCGTGCTGCCGACCCCCGAGGGGTATGGTCCGACGAAGCCCATATCCATGTACGGTGGCTCCAAGCTGGCCTGCGAGGCCCTGATCAGCGCCTACGCGTCCATGCACGGCTTCAAGGCCGTGACATACAGGCTGGCGAACGTCGTGGGGCCCAGGAGCAACCACGGCGTCATCTGGGACTTCGTCGGGAAACTCAGGGGAACCCCGGGGGAGCTTGAGGTGCTGGGGGACGGCACCCAGTCCAAGTCCTACCTGTACATCGATGACTGCGTCGACGGTTTCCTGAAGAGTGTAGAGTCGGTCGAGCAGGTCGCGGTGTTCAACCTTGGAAGCATGGACAGGGCCAGCGTGCTCAGGATTGCAGAGATAGTAAAGGAGGAGGCAGGACAGCCCGAAGCCAGGATACGTCTCACGGGCGGCCTAGACGGGGGGAGAGGGTGGAAGGGAGACGTCAAGCTCATGCAGCTGGACACCGCGTCTCTGCGCCGGCTCGGGTGGGCTCCCAGGTATAACAGCGAAGAAGCTGTCAGGCTGACCGCGAGAGCCGTCTCCGAGCAGAGGCGTTGAAAGGTTTAATTCTACATGTACGACATCTAAGCTTGGTGTCTTAACTGCCCTACTGTCCACGCTGCGGCCTAGAGACCTCGGACGACGCTGTCCACTGCCCCCGATGCGGCACCCAGATACAGTACAGTAAAGCTGCCGCGGAGCCGGAGCGGCGCGGAGCGGTGGAGCACCTGAAGTACGCCGTCAACCTAGCCAGAGACAAGCCCATGGTCTTCAGTCCCTCCCTCGTAGAGCTTCTCATCGCCGTCGTAACCCAGAGGATACTTGAGTCGTGGGCCGTCTACATCGACTTCATCGACGCGTTAATGGATTACATGTACTCCAGGACAGGCGTCACGCCGGTCTCGTATGTTTCCACTGGCTTCGAGTTCGACTGCACGCGGTTCATAAGCTGGGTCCCAGCAGCCTTGATAGGGTTATCTTTGATCTCGTGGGTGGCTTCCCTGGCCTCCATAAGGGCTTCCTGGAGGGCGGTCCGCGGGGAGGAACCGATGTTTCAGGAGAGCTTCTCATATGTTGGGAGACGCATCCTGCGCTTCATGTACGTGTCCCTCCTCTCGACGACGTTTTTCGTCATAGCCTCCGGCGTGGCGGTCACCCCATTGATCTTCAGCGAATCCATTGGGTTCGGCCCTGCGTTCCTCATCTTCTTCGTGGTGATGCTCGGGCTGTTCGCCGTAGCCATCCTAGCTGCCCCCACCTTCATCGTAATGATCGGAGAAGACGAAGGGTTCGTGCCTTCGCTGAGGAAGACTGTCAGGTTCACGCGAGGCGTCTTCTGGACGTACGTGGGGCTGGGTATACTGCTTGCACTAATGTTCTTCGGGCTCAACCTAGTTCCATACGTCGGGTACTACCTCACCTTCATCCCGGGGGTCATAGGGAACATCGCCATCATTGATCTCTACAACCAGTACAGGGCGGCCAGCGAGCTCTAGTTTCTGTAGTCATCCACTACTTACAAGTTATGATAAAACCTTGAAGCCAAGACATGAGCAGACAGAATTCGAGGGAACGCCGAGTGTATAACGTCGACTTGGTGATGTGCTGCTTGGTCGGCTACCTGTTTGTCTTCATCCTCGCCATCTGGGTGATCAGGAACAAGGTAGCTAGGCAGAGCGTGAAACAAGTACAGGTAGAGACGCTTCTACCCGATGAGGTTATCCTCATGGAGGAAGAGGTCGTCGCCTAAGCCAGTATCTTTGCGCGTTGTATAGGCATAAACTCTTTTTCTCTGTGCTTCTTAGCCTTTGTGAGGTATCATGTATTCTGAGAGTCACTGCCACCTGAGTGGGATCACAGGCGAAGGGATCGAGAAAGCGAGGAGCGACGGGTTCAGGCTGCTGTTGACCTCCGGCATCGATCTGGACTCGTCCATCGAGGCGGTCGCCTCGGCCAAGAAGTGGGACATCGTCAAGGGGTGCGTAGGGATACACCCGTGGTACGCCGACGAGTACACTCCAGAGGTCGACAACCGGTTCAGGGCGCTTGCCCAGGAGCCAGAGGTAGTCGCCATAAGCGAGATAGGTCTCGACTTCAAGGGCCGCATGACCAAGGAGTGGGTCAGGGAGGATAGGTGCATCGACAGGGACATACAGATCGAGAGCTTCAGGGGCCAGCTGAGGCTAGCCAAGGAGCTGAGAATCCCGGCCATCGTCCACGACAGGGCGGAGGGGACGGAGATCATCGACATCATGCTGGAGTCCGGGAGCACGGAGACGGGGCTAGCCATCCACGGGTTCAGCAAGGACCCGGGTTACGCCGAAACATGCGTGAACGAAGGCATCTACCTGTCGGTTGGCCTCAGGCCGTTGAAGGCCGCTGAACCCGGTTTCCTTGAGGCGGTGAAGAAACTGCCGTTGGAGCACCTCCTCACGGAGACCGACTCAAGCGATCCGCAGGGAGTCCTCACCGTCTGCGACATGATCGCGGAGATGAAGGGACTTACGAGGAAGGAAGTAGGGGAAGCGGCCACCGAGAACCTTATGAGGCTCTGTAGACTCTAGCCCCTCCCTTTTTACTGTTGTATTTTACCTAAACCGTCAATTTTATTGATTGATTCAACGTTTTTTGCCGTGAATAAACGTTATTAGTGTACGGCTATTATAGTCTTCTTTCAAGTGTTCTAATTTGAGTGAGATGCTGGTCAAGGTGCTCGCGAAGTCTAGTTTCAGCAGCTTCGTGGGCGCTCTCGGCGACTACGGTGACCTTTACGCCCCGGTTAAGACTAGCGAGAAGGTACACTCGTTCAAGGAGATCGAGAGCCTCACGGACATCGACCTCTCGTACACTAGGACCATGATTCCGCCGAAAAAGTTCTTCATCCATCCAGAGGAAGTCATCTTCGAGTTCAACATCGATGAGGAACTGTATATAGAGCCGCCTGGGGGCGATGAGAGGATAGTCCTCTTCGGCGTCCACTCCTGCGACATAAACGCGTTGAACCTCCTCGCCAAGGTCTTCACAGAGGAGTTACCAGACAAATATTACTTGGAGAGGAAAGAGAGGTCCTTCATCGTCGGCGTGAGCTGCGTCCCTGACGAGTACTGTTTCTGCCACTCCACCGGGACGAGCTACGCCCAGGAAGGATTCGAGCTTTTCCTCCACGACATAGGTGACAGCTACTTCGTCCGGGTGGGGTCCCTCAAGGGCCACGAGTTCATAGCGACGCATCCAAGCCTATTCGAGGCTGCAGAGCAGAGTCACTATGACGCCTTCAAAGACGCGGAGAGGAAGATGTACGCGTCGTTCACAAGAGAGCTAGAGATGGCTGGCCTCCAAGACCTCCTCGACATGGCGTACGAGAGCGAAGTCTGGACCGAGTACGGTGACAAGTGCCTAGGCTGCGGCTCCTGCAACCTGGTCTGCCCACGATGCCGGTGCTACGACGTCGAGGACCATATAAATCTGGACCTTAACACCGGTGAGAGGGTCCGGAAATGGTACTCATGCATGCTGAGTGAGCACGGCCTGGTAGCCGGAGGCCACAACTTCAGGCCAACGGCGCGTGAAAGGATACGGAACAGGTTCAACTGTAAGGGGAGCCTCCGCGAGGACATGCCCAACTGTGTGGGCTGCGGACGCTGCACAGTTTTCTGCCCAGCAGAAATCGACTACGTTGAGGTGATGAAGAAGGTGCGAGGTGACATCAAGTGAAGGTGAACCCCCTTGAGCCGATGAAGGCCAAGATCACAGAGATCGAAACGATGACTGAGATAGAGAATCTGATCACCATAAAGTTCCATGACCGCGAGTATGCGGAGAACTTCAGCTACATGCCGGGCCAGTTCGTGACGCTCGGGGTCATGGGCGTCGGGGAGGCCCCCATAAGCATATGCACCGCCCAGAACGATGAGCTTGAGCTAGAGTTCTGCATAAGGAACGCAGGAAGGGTGACGAACGCCATCCACAACCTAAAGGTGGGCGACACGGTGTGGGGCAGAGGTCCCTACGGGAACGGCTTCCCCATGGACGTGTACGAGGGAAACGATCTCCTGCTCATCGCCGGTGGCCTCGGCATCGCCCCCATACGAGGGGTTCTCCAGTACGCCCTGCAGAACAGGGAGAAGTACGGCGATATATCCGTCCTCTACGGCGTACGTTGCTACGATCTGATGCTGTTCAAGGACGACATGTTGGACTACTTCAGGAACGGTGACAGGCACGGCGTCAAGTTTTACCTGAGCTACGAGGACAAGGAAGACCAGGTCTGCTACGGGCTGGAGTGTGAGAGAGACGACAGATGCATGTACGGCATGGTGACGGACCTGTTCAAGAAGATCGACCGTCCATCGAAGAAGACCTACGCGATAATAGGCGGCCCGCCGATCATGTACAAGTTCACCATCATGCAGCTGGAGAAACTGAACTTCAGGCCCGAAAGAGTCTACATGACGTTAGAGAGGCGGATGCGCTGCGGAGTCGGCCAGTGCGGACACTGTATAGTGGGCACAGGGAAGAGCATCAAGTACGTCTGCAAGGACGGCCCGGTGTTCACGCTCTGGGACGCCATGAACACAAAGGGGATGATCTAGGGTGAAGCCGAGAGTAGGAATATTCAGTCTCACAGGCTGCGCCGGCGACCAGCTCCAGATACTCAACATGGAGGACGAGCTGCTCGACCTAGTCAGCCACATCCATATCGTGGACTTCCAGGAGGGAAGCAGCTACAAGGAGGAGGGCCCCGTCGACATCGCCTTCGTTGAGGGCAGCGTGTCCACAGAGACAGACCTCAAGCATCTGAAGGAGATACGTGAACGCAGCAAGGTCCTCATAGCCTTCGGGAACTGCGCCGTCGAGGGCGGCATACAGGCCATGAGGAACGATGAGGGCTCCATCGACGGAAGGCTGAAAGAGGTCTACGGCGTCGAGCCAGGGTTCTTCGACGCCAGGCTCAGCAAGCCGCTGAGCGAGTACGTCGACGTAGACCTCGACATACCCGGCTGCCCCGTCGAGAAAGAAGAGACCCTCAGAGCCATAACGTCGCTGCTCCACGGCGATACCCCGCTAAGGTTCACTTACCCGGTGTGCGTGGAGTGTAAGCTCAACGAGTACCCCTGCGTCATAGTCGAGAGCGGAAAGCCATGCCTAGGGCCGGTAATCAGGGCTGGCTGCGATGCAAGGTGCCCAGGCTTGGGGCTGGACTGCATCGGCTGCAGGGGACCCGTCGACTCAGCCAGCGGCTTCGCGTCAGAGTACAGCATGTTACTGGAGAAGGGATACAGCAAGGAGTTCATCCTCAACAGGCTCCGCGTCTTCAGCGGAGAGGTGAAGGAAGACTTCCTGGGAGGCGACCAGCGATGACGCGTAGACTGACGGTGGACGAGCTCACACGGGTGGAGGGACACGGCGGCGTCGAGGTAATGCTCGACGGCAGCGAGGTGAAGGACGTCAAGTTCAACGTCTTCGAGGGGCCCCGGTTCTTCGAGAGCATAATCAAGACGGTCCACTACGAGAAGATACCCGACATGACCCGCCGGATATGCGCCATATGCACGGCGAGCCACAGCCTGGCGTCCATCGGCGCCATAGAGAACGCCTTCAACGTCGAGAACACGCCTCAGACCGAGCTGCTGCGAGACCTGCTGATACACGGCGAGAGTATAGAGAGCCACGCCCTCCACGTCTACATGCTTGCGCTCCCCGACTTCCTGGGCTACCCTGACGCCATCGCCATGTCCGCGGACCATATGGACGCCGTGAAGAACGCGCTAGCCCTCAAGAAGACGGGGAACATGATCCACACAACTCTGAGCGGGCGAGACGTTCACGGCATGAACGAGCGGGTCGGAGGCTTCTCCAAGGCGCCCACCGAGGAAGCACTCACCGAGGTGAAGAAGATGCTGGAGAAGGTGCAGCCTGCGGCTGAGCTGGCCGTCGAGCTCTTCAAAGGCTTCGAGCTTCCCGCCTTCAACGAGTCAGATAACGTCCATATGGCCATCGATCCGGGTGAAAGGTTCGGGTACCTCGGCACACACGTGCTGGTCTCAGGCGGAGAGAGACACCCGCAAGAGGACTACGAGAAACTGACCAACGAGAAAGTGTACAGACACAGCTACGCCAAGCACTCGACGTACAGCGGAGGCCCGTTCATGGTCGGCGCTCTCCCCCGAGTCCAATTAAATCATGACAAGCTAATTGGAACAGCGTGGGAGCTGTACAGGGAGCACAGCGACATGGCCGATCAGCGGAACACGCTGAGTAACAACTTCTGCCAAGCGCTGGAGCTCGTCCACGACGTGGAGAGAGGCATAGAGGTCATAGACACGCTGCTGGGTAACGGACTAGAGGAGGAGGGAATCGCCGAGGTCGAGGTCCATGAGGGCAGAGGGATAAACGCCGTCGAGGCTCCGCGTGGCCTGCTATACCACGATTACAGCTTCGACGAAGACGGCTGCATAACCAAGGCTAACATAATAACGCCGACGGCCCAGAACGCCGCCAACATCGAGAAGGACATACGCGTGATAGCGAGTAACCATGTGGGCGAAGACGCCGAGCTCATGAACAACATCGAGGTAATGATTAGGGCTTACGACCCATGCATCTCATGCTCGGTCCACCTCGTAAGGCTGAGATAGCCTTCACAAATTCTTCTACCCTTGACTGCTTTTCAAACGGTTTACAATCGACCGATCAATGGCTTTGATGGAATTGACCGCCACCAGTGAACCAACCCCTATACGTGGCTTCATGATAGGTTTCTTGGGGATCATTCTATCCACAGGGCTTTTGATGGCGAGCCTCTGGCACATCGAGATAGCGTCCGCGTTCCCTGGCGATGTGTTCGATTTTCCGTTCTACCTGTGGAGGGTGAACAAGTGGTGGGCGAGGGACTTCTGGTACCTCATCAACGTGATCTCTTGGGTGCTCGCGGTGCTTTCGACGGCGTCAATCGTCAGGACGCACCACAGAAAGTAAAGGTTAATTCACGCCGTCACCGTCTTTGTCTGTCTGAGTTGAACGAGGAGACAAGGAAGGCGCTGGACCAGATCAGGAGCATCGGGACGAACCTCACATTCGAGGGAGAGTACGTCGCCGACTTCATCGAGAGGCTTGACAAGGTCATCGAGGTAGTGGGCGTCAAGATGGAGGGAGACACCCTGAAGATACTGGTTGGCGGGCCAAGAGCCCCCTCTCAGGAGGAAGTCCTACGGGTCTTGACGAAGGCCAGCCTCCTCAACGTTACCGCCGCGGGCTACGAGGACACGGAGTACGGGAAGATGATTTACTTCGAGTACTATCTGCCGCCGTGGAACGCTTCATATGTGGGCCAAGTCTAGACCGTTTTCGCCCTAAATTTATGAGATGAAAAGCATCTATGTTTCCGCGTAGAGGGGACGCGGTTACAATCAGTTAATCAAAACCTCCTGCCCTCAAAATGTCACGGGTCTTCGATGGTGGTAAGACTCGCCTCTTAACGTTGGGAAACGCAATGAAACAACGAGTCTTACCGGTATTGATAATGTTGAATTCTTTTTAAACCTTGACATGTGTAACCGTACAGAAAATTAATCGGTGACAGCTTTTTCGGCTTCGGACGGGTCTTGGCTAAGCTACCTAAAACACCTTGTCCTTCTGCTCCGCACGGTAGAGCTTCTTGTAGACGGAGTCCCACTTGCCCTGACTCATCTTGTCGCAGATGTCCTGCATGACCTTCCTGAACGCCTTCTTCTGGACCTCGTCCTCGTACTTGTAGTACAGGGCTGAGAGGTCGGCCCAGATCTCCTCTTTTATGGCCTCAAGCTCGACGTCGCTGGGCGGAAGTATCTGGTCTATTACCTCTTTAACCATGCCCTTGAAGCCGTTCTGTCTATCATCAGACGCCATTGGCTACCGGGACACAAACGACAAATTGGTTCATATAAGGGTTCCGAGAACAACCCCCCTAATTTATATGTATAGATAAAAATCATCCTTTTCCATCTACAGAATTTATATTTTTAATATAGATTAAAATTCTGGTTCCCTGAGATAGATCTACGCCAGGAATCAGGCAACGAAAAAGTGAAAAACCTTTTCTGAAACATAGGCAAAAGCAGGGACTATCGATGAAAAATCTTATGATTCAGTGAAAAACATTGAAAACGTGTGAGAGATGCCGCAGAGACTTCCGCCCATACTGACCGCGTACACCGCAAAGAAGCTGCTTGATGGAAATAACGAAGTATCTCTTGACTTGGGCTTGACGACGACGAAAATAAAACGGACAAATGAGGGAATATCTTTCCCCAAAGGAGAATGCGTCGACTACGGATCTCTCGAAAAGATAGCGGAAAAAGAAAACGCGGCCTACTTCGTATCAGGCGAGAACGTGTACCAAGTCGCCACATCAGGGAAACACTTTTATAAACTAGTACCAACGCCCGGCGCCCCGACCCTGGAGATAGACGGAATCAGGATGCACAGGACCAAGGACACGACGCCCGACGTGGACGCCAGAGAAAAGCTTAGCATATTAGGTCTCGACGGCGGCTGCGTCCTTGATACGTGTATGGGGCTCGGGTACACGGCAGCGGAGGCCCGCCGGAAGGGGGCAGAGAAGGTAGTCACAGTCGAGCTTGAACCGTCTGTCGTCCACATTTCAGCGTTAAACCCTTGGTCGAGGGACGTCTTCGAGGACCCGGACATACACAAGATACTCGGGGACAGCTTCACCTTGGTCGGGTGCCTGCCTGACGGCTTCTTCGACTACGTCATCCACGATCCGCCCCGCCACGGCCACGCGGGAAGGCTCTACGGGAGCGAGTTCTATCATAGACTATTCGACGTTCTAAGGCAGGGCGGGCGGCTGTTCCACTACACGGGAGAGCCCCGCTCTAGGTACAGGGGCGTCTCGCTGCAGCGAGGTGTCAGCCGCCGCCTCCGCGCCGCAGGATTCAGGGAAGTCGAGTACCACCCGACGGTAATGGGCGTCACGGCGTCGAAGTAACTGGGAAAACCTAAATCCTGTCCAGCCCGATATTCAAGCGGTAACGCATGTCCACGTCTAGGCGTCTCCCGACGGGAAAGGTGCCGAAGGAGGTACTGAAGAGACTCGTCTTCACCTGCCTCGGGGCGCCGCCGGAGAGAGTGCTCAAGGGGCCGAGCGTCGGCGAGGACGCGGCTCTCCTGGACATGGGCGAGAGCATCCTCATCGCCAAGGCGAACCCCATCACGGGGGCTGAGGCCAGGATAGGGTGGCTGGCGGTTCACATCAACGCCAACGACGTCGCCGCCAGGGGGGCCGAGCCCCGGTGGTTCCTCAACGTAGTGCTGCTCCCGGAGGGGTCGGACGAGTCCCTTCTGGAGACCATCGCGGGAGAGATGCATGACGCCTGCTGCGAGCTCGGCGTGAGCATAGTGGGGGGTCACACCGAGGTGGCGCCCGGCTTGGAGAGGCCCATCGTGGCCGGCTTCATGCTGGGCGAAGCCCCGCGGGGGGGCATCGTCACGACCGGCGGCGCGAAGCCGGGAGACCACATAATACTCACCAAGGGGATGGGTATCGAGGGGACCGGGATACTCGCCTCTGATCTGAGGGAGAGGCTGAGAGGGAAAGTCGGTGAACCCGTCCTAGAGAAGGCGTCCACGTTCCTGGACATGATCAGCGTCGTCCCCGAGGCCCTGAAGGCGAGCAGGGCCGGGGGTGTCCACAGCATCCACACACCGACCGAGGGGGGCGTGCTCAACGGCCTGTTGGAGGTGTCGGAGGCGTCGGGGCTGGGGTTCAGGGTCTACGCGGACAGGCTGCTCGTCGCCGAGGAGACCAGACTAGTATGCGGCGCCCTCGGCGTCGACCCTTTGAAGCTCCTCAGCAGCGGCAGCCTCCTCATAGCGGCTGACCCTGACAGGTCGACGGACGTCATCGAGGCCATGAGGGAGGTCGGCGTCGAAGCCGGGGTGATCGGGGAGATGCTGTCAGAGGGCTGTGAGAGGCTGATGGTGAACGGCGACGGGTCCGTGAGCCGCGTGGAGCCGGTGGACCAGGATGAGCTGTTCCGGGTTCTGGAGGAACAAGGGTAGAGCCACTTTCACTCGCCCCTCCGCTTACTGTATATCTGAACCTACGAAATGCATAAATTCCTGTCTGCGTCCCCTGAAACGGGGTTAGATGACGCAGCGAGGCATCTTCGTCGACGAGGCCATACTCGACATCAGCTACGTGCCCGACGTCATACTCCACCGCGAGGCGGAGTTCAGGGCGCTGGAGAGTCTTTTCGACCACATGGTCGCGGCCCCCTACGAGATGAGCCAGAAAGTCATTATACTCGGCGGCGTCGGGAGCGGCAAGACCCTCCTGGCCCACTACTACGGGCGGAGCCTCCGCAAGAAGGCCGAGCGCCGCCGCGTCACCTACGAGTACATCCACGTCAACTGCAGGGAGCAGAGGGGCAGTCTCTTCATGATCCTCAGCCAGGTGGTCAAGCGGCTACGCCCCGAGTTCCCCGAGAGGGGATACGCCGCCAACGAGCTCATGGACATACTCAGGCAGATCATGGACGAGGACAACGCCCAGATACTCCTAGCCCTGGACGAGGTGGACATCCTCATCGAGAACGAGGGAAGCGACGCCCTCTACTACCTCACCAGGTTCCACGAGACCGAGCCAGACGAGCCCCGCCGCCTAAACATCATGTTCATCAGCAAGGACCAGGAGGTCTTCAGGAAGCTGGACAGGAGCACCCTGAGCAGCCTCCAGCGCAACGTCATAAGGATGCGGGACTACGACCAGGCCCAGCTGGCCGACATACTCCTGTACCGCGTCGAGAAGGCGTTCAGGAAGGACGCGGTGCCTCCCGAGATAGTGGACTTCATCAGCGAGCTGGCGTACAAGGAGAACAGCGACGCCAGGTACGCCATCGACGTGCTCCACGGCTCAGGCAGGATGGCTGAGCAGAGCGACGCGCTCCAGATCCAGCCCGAGCACGTCCGGACGGCAGCCATGGGGGTCTTCCAGACCCTGAACAAGGAGGCGGTCCGGCAGCTCAGCCCCCACGAGAAGCTGGTGCTCCTGGCGGTCGCCCGGTTCTTCAAGGCCAACGACGTGACCCACGGCACCACGGGCGAGATCGAGGAAGCCTACCGCCTGGTCTGCGAGGAGTACACGGAGGAGCCCCGGGGCCACACCCAGTACTGGAAGTACCTCAAGAACCTGAAGAGCCTGGACTTCGTCAACGTCAAGCTACAGGCAAGCAGCCAGGGCAGGACCCAGCTCATCAGCCTGGAGAAGATACCCGCCGAGGAGTTGGAGAAGGAGGTGGCGAGGATCATTGATGCGTCGTAGAGAGGAGCGGATGGTCGAGGACATCCTCGGCAGCAGGGGCCGCATCAGGGTGCTTCAGGTGCTCACCGAGAGCGGGGAGCTCAACATAAGCGAGGTGAGCCGCCGCACCGGACTCAACTACACGAGCGTGCAGAGGCACCTCATGAAGCTCAAGGAGCTGGGGCTCCTCAAGGAGAAAAGGTACGGCAAGATCAGGATATTCGAGGTCCAGTTCAGGAGCCTCGGCATAGTATTCGAGAACGGCAGACCCGTGAGCGTCCAGATCCAGGGCCAGAGCCCTTAGCCGATCTCCTCCACGTAAGAGATATGACTAGGACGCCGTAGAGTCTAGGACAGAACCATGAACTACCCGGTCGACCGAGATCCAGACGATGTTTTTTGAGAACCAGAACCACGTCGCTGACCAGGTTCACCATGTTTTTCCTCGTCTTCATCCTGGCCGTGATGTACCTCGACGTAAGCCATAGGGTGGGCAGGGTCGGCTCAGCCGTCAAGGTGGCGTACATAGACCCGCTCTACGCGGAGAGCCCGGGGTTCTACGAAGACGTCGACGCGCTGTTCAGTGGCGAGAGATACGTGTTTGAGCCCACCCTCGGGGACGCCGTCACCGTCGAGCACCTAAGGAGAATCCCCAAGGGGTACGACTTGATCATCCTCCGGGTGCACAGCACCGTAAACGAGGACATGGTGTGGTTCTTCACCGGGGAGGAGTACAGCCAAGACAAGTACGTGCTGGAGCAGCTAGTGGACGAGGTCCACCCGGCGAGGCCTAGCCTCGGGTCTGAGCGTCTCTTCGCCGTCGGCGCGGACTTTGTGAACCACTTCATGGTGGACAGGTTCAGGGGCTCGGTGGTGATGGTCATGGGCTGCGACGGCATCAGGTCCACCGACCTGGCCGAGGCTTTCGTCGACAACGGCGCGAGGCTGTACATCAGCTGGGACGGCCCAGTGACTCTGGAGCACACGGACCGCGCCTTCAGACGTCTAATCGTAGCCATGGCAGAGGAAGGCGTCGAGGAGAAGGAAGCGGTCAGCCTAGTAATGGAGGAGGTTGGCTGCGACCCTGACTACAACTCCTCCATCGCTTGGTTTCCGCCGTGAAACACGTTCTCATGGAGCCGTAAACAGGTTAAGGAAGTATTTTTAAATAGGCTCCGGGTTGTTGAGAGGGTAGAACGCGCAGGTTAGACATAGCTGACACTGTGCGAAATATAGGCGGAAAACGAATGATAGTCCCTGTTCGGTGCTTCTCATGCGGGAAGGTCATAGGCGACAAGTGGGAGGACTTCAACAAGCGCATAGAGGCCGGGGAGAACCCCGGAGAAGTCCTCGACAGCCTAGGCGTCACCAGGTACTGCTGCCGCAGGATGCTCCTCGGCCACGTCGAGATAATCGACGACGTATTAAAGTTCCACGAGGATCGGGAGATCCCCGACCTCAGAGGAGGACCCAGCTAATGGAAGTCGAAGTAAACGAGAACCTGCTCCTGCCTCAGGAGATACTGCTAAGCGCGGGCGTCCACATAGGCACCCGCATCAAGACCAAGGACATGGAGCCCTTCATCTACAAGGTGAGGCCCGACGGCCTCTTCGTGCTGGACATGGAGCAGATGAACGAGCGCATCAAGATGGTGGCCCGTTTCATGTCCAGGCTGGACATGAGCAAGATCGTGGTGGCCAGCAGCAAGCGGTACGGCAGGAACCCCGTCGAGAAGTTCTGCGAGATGCTCGGGTGCAGGCCGTACATCGGGCGGTTCACGAGCGGGTCCTTCACGAACCCGGAGTACGCTGACTTCTTCGAGCCCGTGGCGGTCATCGTCACCGACAGCCTCGCCGACCAGCAGATAGTCGAGGAGGCCAGCCAGATCGGGATCCCTGTGGTCGCGCTCTGCAGCACAGACAACAGCCTCAAGAACGTGGACCTCGTGATACCCGTGAACAACAAGGGCCGCAGGAGCCTCGCCATAGTCTACTGGCTCCTCGTCAGAGAGATCATGAGAGAGAGAGGAACTCTCCCCGCCAGCGGAGAATTCGGCGCAACCATCGAGGACTTCGAGACCACGCTGTAGGTGACGGGTTTGAGCGTCAGGCGGCCGGTAGTCGCTGGGGCCTTCTACCCCGCGCAGCCTGATCGCCTCAGACAGCAGATCGAACAATGTTTTAGCCATCAACGCGGACCCGGCAGGCTGCCCGGCGAGACGCAAGCAAAACGCACGATCCATTCGGTTGTATGCCCCCACGCAGGCTACGTTTACTCGGGGCCGGCGGCGGCGCACAGTTACCTCGCCCTAGCCGAGGAAGAGAAGCCCGAGACCGTCATAGTCGTCGGGCCCAACCACTCGGGCTGGGGGACCCCTGTTTCCATGATGGGTGAGGGCAGCTGGGAGACACCGCTAGGGCGCGTGCCTCTGGATACGGCTCTCGCCAAGGAGATATTCGAGCGCTCTGAGGTCATCGACTACGACCACACAGCGTTCCTGAGGGAGCACAGCGTCGAGGTGCAGGTGCCTTTCCTGCAGTACATCTACGGCGACTTCAAGCTGGTGCCCATATGCATGGGGCACCAGGACCTGGAGACGAGCAGAGAGGTGGGCGAAGCCATCCACAGAGCCACGGAGGATAAGAACGTCCTCGTGATCGCGTCGACTGACCTGACCCACCAGGAGCGCAGGGAGTCGGCGAACAGGAAGGACCGGCTGGTAATAGACGCCATACTGGAGATGGACGAGGAGAAGCTCCAGAGAGTCGTGAGGGAGCACAGGATAACCACGTGCGGCTACGGCCCAGTGTCAGCCGCGTTGGTGGCCTCCAAGCTCGCCGGAGCCGGAGAAGCAGAGTTACTTTCATACTATACCAGCGGAGACATTATAGGAGACTACAGCGCGGTGGTGGGCTACGCCGCCCTGAAGATAACCCGGTGAGTGAAGACGATGCATGTGGAGGCAACGGCGCCAGGAAAGATGATACTGTTCGGTGAGCACAGCGTGGTCTACCGGGGGCCAGCCGTCGTCCTCGCCATAGACAGGAGGGCACGGGTCTATGCTAGTAAGCGCGACGACCGAAAGATCTACGTGGACGCCGACAACCTCGGGTTCTCCGGCTACTTCGAGGACGACGTCTACCACGCGGTCAGAGGAAAGGTGTGGAGGGGCAGGAACCTGGCGGCCCTTAACGTGGCGGCCAAGAAGACCATGGACCGCCTCGGCGTCGAGTCCGGCGTGAACCTGAAGGTGAGGTCCATGATACCCATAGCGGTGGGGCTGGGCAGCTCGGCCGCCATATGCGTGGCCACGGTGGGCGCCGTGGAGCGGCTCTTCGACGCCGGCCTCAGCAAGGAGGAGATATCCAGGCTGGCGTTCGAGGGTGAGACCATCATACATGGGAAGCCCAGCGGCGTGGATAACACCGTCAGCACCTTCGGCGGCGTGCTGAGCTACGAGAGGGACTCGGGCATCAAGCACCATAAACTAGACTCGTCCATGCCCTTCATCATCGGCAACACCTGGAAGAAGCGGTCCACCAGGATGATGGTGGAGAGCGTCGCGGCCCTCAAGGAGAGGAACCCGGCGATGATGGACTCCATAATAGACGCCATGGGAGGCATAGCCGGGGAGGGTTTGGATGCCCTGCTCTCCAAAGACATCCATCGCATCGGAGACCTCATGAACATGAACCACGGCCTGCTGTCGGCGATAGGGGTCTCAACCATGAAGCTGGAAAGTCTAGTGCATACCGCGCGGCAGAACGGCGCCCTCGGGGCGAAGCTCACCGGCGCCGGCGGCGGCGGCTGCATTATCGCCGTAGCCGAGGAGGAGAATTTGAGCGCCGTGGAGAAGGCCATCAGGCGCAGGAAGAGCGATAGCTACAGGGTCCAGCTGACGGACCGAGGCGTCGAGAGCAGGTGGATTGAGGAAAAGAATGCTGATTCTTAAGCTCGGTGGAAGCGTCGTCACACACAAGGACAAGCCGTTCACGCCGCACATCGACAACATCGCCCGTCTCGCGGCTGAGATAGCGGAGGCCGACGCCCAGCCCCTGGTCGTCGTTCACGGGGGAGGCTCATACGGTCACCCCGTCGCCACGGAGTACGGGATAGCAGAAGGCTACAGAGAGCCGAGGCAGATCATCGGGTTCTCCAAGACACATCAGGCCATGGTGGAGCTCAACGGCATAATCGTTCGTGAGCTCCT
This sequence comes from uncultured Candidatus Bathyarchaeia archaeon, assembly GCA_964499305.1. Taxonomy (GTDB): domain Archaea; phylum Thermoproteota; class Bathyarchaeia; order TCS64; family TCS64; genus RBG-16-57-9. The sequence goes on from CAZCKR010000001.1 coordinate 18,104, forward strand.
CGACGCCGGGGTGCCTGCGTTCGCCGTCTCTCCCTCCTCCTTCGTAGTGACGGAGGGTAGACGGATAACCGGCATCGACCTCAAAGTCGTAGAGAGGTGCATCGAGTCTGGGCTTGTCCCCGTTCTCTACGGCGACGCGGTCCTGGACACCCTGCAGGGGTTCGCCATACTCTCGGGCGACCAGCTCGCCGTGAAGCTGGCTACAGGCCTAGAAGCCGAGAGGGTGGTGTTGGGCTCAGATGTCGACGGGGTATTCACAGATGACCCCAAGCTCGTCGAGGACGCCCGGCTCATTGAGGAGCTTTCCCTAGGCAATCACGGTGACGAGGCCAAGATCGGTGACGCGCTTGACACGGACGTGACCGGCGGCATGCTCGGTAAGGTAGTTGAGGCAGCGGAGGCCGTCGAGGCTGGGATAGAGGTCGTGCTGGTCAACGCGACCGTGGGGGGCCGCGTGAGAGCGGCCCTGAGAGGCGAAAACGTAATTGGGACACGGCTGAAGAGGTGAATATATGAGCGGCATAGAGAAACGGAAGATGAGGCACATCAGGGTCAGCCTGGAGGAGGACGTCGAGGGCAACATAGGCACGGGGCTTCAGGACGTGAGACTCGTCCACAGGGCCCTCCCCGAGATAGATCTGGACGACGTGGACACCCGGACCACTCTTTTTGGTAGGGAGCTGAGTGCCCCGCTCATAATCAGCGCGATAACCGGGGGAACCCAGGAGGCGCTGGAGATCAACGCGTTGCTCGCCGAGGTCGCTGAGGAGAAGGGCATAGGCATCGGCGTGGGCAGCCAGAGGATCGCCGTGGAGGAGCCCGAGACCGCGGGCACTTTCACCGTCGTCAGGGAGAGGGCGCCCAACGCATTGGTCATCGGCAACCTAGGGTGCCCCCAGCTCTCGCTGGGGTGGGGCGTCGAGGAGGCGGTGAGATGCGTCGAGATGGTTGAGGCAGACGCCCTCGCGCTCCACATGAACTCCCTGCAGGAGGCGGTGCAGGTTGGCGGCGACACCAACTACAGCGGCATCCTCGAGAAGGTCAGGGATATAGCGGGCGCCTTGGACACGCCGATAGTTATGAAGGAGACGGGCTGCGGGATCGCCTACGAGGAGGCGGTGAAGCTCGAGGAGGCTGGGGCGGCCGCCTTGGATGTAAGCGGCGTCGGGGGCACAAGCTGGTCAGCCGTCGAGTACCACATCGCAAAGGAGGAAGGGAAAAAGGGCCAGGAGTACCTGGGGCAGGCGCTGTGGAGCTGGGGTATACCCACCGCAGTCAGCGTCGTCGAGACAAGCCAGAGCACCGGCCTCAAGATCATCGCGTCAGGCGGGATCAGGACGGGCGCCGAGATAGCAAAGTCCATCGCGTTAGGCGCCGACGCCGCGGGGATGGCCAAACCTTTCCTGGAGAAGGCTGTGGAGGGTAGGGACGCGCTGGCGGAGTACGTGGACCACGTAATCCAGGAGCTCAAGGTGGTAATGTTCCTAACCGGAGCCAGGGACGTCGCGGATCTGAAGAACGTCCCCACCTTAATAATGGGCAGGACCGCCGAGTGGCTTAGGCTTCGGGGGTTCGATGCGTCGAAGTACGCTGAACGACCCTGAGATAACCTTTAAGAGTCGATCGCGTTGTCTATCACAGAATCGGGTGTAGGACCATGGCTCAAGTGAAGGCCATAGAGCAGAAACTGGCTGAGAACGCGAAGATGATCAACAGCTTCCTCGCAAGGGAGCTCAGCGGACAGGAGCCTAAATCCCTCGAGAAGGCGAGCCTGCACCTCATAGAGGCGGGGGGTAAACGGCTTAGGCCGTACATGACCATCAAGGCGTGTGAGGCGGTTGGCGGGCGAGCCGAGGACGCCGTCCCGTTCGCCGCCGCCGCCGAGTTTCTCCACAACTTCACTCTCGTACACGACGACGTGATGGACCACGACGACCTCCGCAGAGGCAAACCCACGGTGCACAAGGTGTATGGCATGCCCATGGCTATTCTAGCCGGTGACCTTCTTTTCGCCAAAGTATACGACGTCATCCTAAGAAACAAGCCCTCAGGTATGTCCCCCGAGCGGTTCCTTGAGAGCATAGACAAGGTCACCGAGGCTGCTTTGATACTGTGCCAGGGGCAGGCGCTTGACATCAGCTTTCCGAGCGCCTCGGACGTGACCGTGGACGACTACATCCACATGGTGGGCGCGAAGACCAGCGCCTTGTTCAGGGCGTGCGCCCAGGTGGGTGCGTTGGCGGGCGGTGGCTCGGATGAGCAGGTTGATGCCCTTGGCAGCTTCGCGTGGGACGCCGGCGTCGCCTTCCAGATCGAGGACGATGTACTGGGGGTGACGGCGGACGAGGAGACGCTCGGTAAACCCGTGGGGAGCGACCTCCGGGAAGGAAAAAAGACCTTGATAAACATACACGCCTTGGAGAACGCCACCGAAGAGCAGAGGAAGCATATTGACATGGCGTTCGGGGTCGAGGACGCATCACACCAAGACATCGAAGCCGCCGTCAAGACCCTGGCGGAGATGGGCTCCATCGCCTACGCGAAAAACGTGGCGGATAAGTACATAAAGAGGGCGTTCAAGACGCTGGACGTGATACCCGACACCCCAGCCAAGGCCGAGCTGAAGACCCTCGTGGAGTACTTCGTCAAACGCGACTACTAGAGAAAGGAATAATAGACCTAGTCCTCGTATTTCATCGAGACCAGCAGTGTCCATGAGCAACCAGAAGATAAGGAAGGCCGCAGTCAAGCACGCGGCTCACAACGCCTCACAGCACGACGGCGTAGCCCAGGCAGGGTCAGTGATCGGTAAGGTTCTCGGGGAGTTCCCCGAGCTGAGGCCGAGGGCAAAGGAGGTCGTCCCCACGATAAACGACGTTGTGAAGGAGGTGAACTCGTGGACACAGGAGGAGCAGCTGCGGTACGTAGCGGAGAACCACCCGGAGCTCTTGGAGCGGAGGAAGGTAGAGGAGGAGAAGAAGACGCTGCCGCCGCTGGAGAACGTGGACGAGTGGCCCATGGTAAAGACGAGGTTCGCGCCGAACCCCGACGGCGCGCTGCACCTTGGGAGCGCGGAGCCCATCATCTTCTGCGACGAGTACGCCAAGATGTACGACGGCCACTTCATACTCCGGTACGAGGACACCAGCGCCGAGGTCAAGCCCCCAATACCTGAGATGTACGAAGCCATACTGGAGGACATCGAGTGGCTCAGAGTAAAGGTAGACGAGCAGTACCGGCAGAGCGACAGGCTCCCCATCTACTACGAGTACGCCGAGAGGCTCCTGAGGGAGGGGAACGCCTACGTCTGCACATGCGAGGTGAAGGCCTTCAGGAAGCTCTACATGGCCAGCATGGCGTGTCCGTGCAGGGACCTGCCCCCCGAGGAGCAGCTCAGGCGATGGGGGAAGATGCTGGACGGCACCTACGAGAAGGGCGAGGCGGTGGTCAGGATAAAGACCGACCTCGACGACCCTAACCCCGCGGTGAGGGACTGGCCCGCGCTCCGCATCAGCGACGTCGAGCACCCCCTCCAGGGCAACAGGTACCGTGTTTGGCCTCTCTACAACTTCAGCTGCGGCGTCGACGACCACCTCATGGAGGTGTCCCACATCATCAGGGGCAAGGAGCACGACGTCAACACCACCAGGCAGAGGTGGCTCCAGAGGCACCTGGGCTGGCGGTACCCCGAGATCATCAACGTCGGGAGGCTCGGCTTAGAGGCGGGTATCCTCAGCAAGTCCAAGATGCGGGCCGGGATAGAGGCCGGCACGTACTCGGGGTGGGACGACCCCAGGCTCGGCACGCTGAGGGCGCTGCGCAGACGCGGGCTGCAGCCGGAGGCCATAAGGGCCATAATGATCCACGTGGGCCCCAAGCCTGTGAACGTCACCATAAGCTGGGACAACATCGCGGCCGAGAACAGGAAGATCATCGAGACCACCTCTGACAGGTACTTCTTCGTGGAGGACCCCGTGAGGCTCACCGTCACGGGTGTACCGGAGAAACACGTCGCCAGGCTGCCGGTGCACCCCGACTTCCCCGAGAGGGGTACAAGAGACTATGTGCTGGCGCCGAAGGGTGGCGCGCTGGAGTTCAACGTATCCGGGAAAGATCTGGAGCGGCTCAGAGTCGGCGGCGTGACCCGGCTGATGGGCGTCATGAACATAGAGGTGACGGAAGTGGATGGATCCGGTGTCAAGGCCGTGTATCACTCGACGGATTACCAGCTGGCGAGGGACGAGGACGCGCCCTTCATACACTGGCTGCCGGCAGGCGTCGGCGTAGATGCCAGGGTGGTCCTACCGGACGCCACAAAGGCGATTGGATTCGCGGAGGAGAGGGTGCAAGAGATGAAGAGTGGCGAGATGTTCCAGTTCGAGAGGTTCGGTTACTGCCGCGTGGACACGGCTAAGCCCTTCGTCGCCTACTTCACCCATAAATAAGGAAAACTGGAACGGTTAACAGCAGTCGAGCCCAGACACGGGTTTGAACCCCTGTATCTCGGCGCTGTATATGCCTCCGCTGCCTCTTCGGCTGAGCTCTTCTACCTCCGTGAACCCGGCCTCCCTCAGCTTCTTGACGTAGTCACCGCCGTCCATGGCGCCTGCTACGCACCCCGCCCAGCTGTCCAGGTCGTTCTTGACGTGGTCTGGGAGCCCACCGTCCGTCACTATGTCCGAAACCATTAGTCTTCCGCCTGGTTTGAGAACCCTGTACGCCTCGGCGAAGACCTTGTCCTTGTCCGGAGCCAGGTTTATGACGCAGTTGCTGATGATTACGTCGACAGAGCTGTCCTCCACGGGCAGCTCCTCGATGTCTCCCTTTCTGAACTCGACGTTCTCGACGCCTGCTTCGGCCGCGTTCTTGTTGGCTAGGCTGATCATCTCGTCGGTCATGTCTACGCCTATGGCCTTGCCGTTTGGCCCCACCCTGTGGGCTGCGAGGATCACGTCTATGCCTCCACCCGAGCCCAGGTCTAGGACGGTCTCCCCTTCTCTGAGGCCCGCGATGGCGGTAGGGTTACCACAACCGGCCGCTGCTCCGACGGCTTCCTCGGGAAGGTTTGACAGTTCCTCGGCTGTGTATCCGACTCGTTTGGCCCATGTATTGGCCGTAGGCGTTCCACAGCAGCTGGCTCCGCAGCCACAGCTTGACTGGGCTCTCACGGCGTGCTCGGCGTATCTCTTCTTGACGTGTTCTTTGATCTCTTGGTTTGACATTCATTATCCTCCTTTTATCAGACGCCCAATATATCGGGCATCCAATACATTTTATGAAACTTATATAAACATATTGGTTACCCAATATATAGATGACTGAGAAAGACGAGTGCTGCTCCAACATACCGGACTGCTGCGACATGCGCGGCCTACTATCATTCAGCATACTGTGGCTCCTCACCAAGGGGGACATGTACGGCCAGGAGCTGGCCGGGGAACTCGGGAAGATGCGGGGCACAAAGCCAAACCCGGGAACCCTCTACCCAGCCCTCAAAGAGCTAGAGAGACGAGAGTTGGTGGAGACAAGGAAGGAGGGGCGAAAGAAGTTCTACGTGCTCACCGACTCAGGCCGCACGGGGGTGGTACAGGCGTGCGAGTACTTCTGCACCGTCTACGCCGACATATTCCGTGAGTACGGCGCGGACGAGTGGCCAAGTTCACACGTCTGTGTTAACGGGCGGAACGTTTAATAAAGGACGATCAGGTAACACTATCCACCATGAGGGAAATGATATGTCAGGAGATGTAGATCCTTCGAAACCCTTCTACGTAAGGTTCGAAGTGCCGAAGGAAGTGGCGGACGCGGCGTACGAGGCGCTGAAGATCGCCACTGAGACTGGTAAGATCAGGAAAGGGACCAACGAGGCCACCAAGAGCATCGAGAGGGGTAAAGCAAAGCTCGTGCTGATAGCCGAGAACGTTCAGCCTCCGGAGATAGTCGCGCACCTGCCGCTTTTATGCGACGAGAGGAAGGCGCCGTACGTCTATGTCCCGGAGAAGCAGAAGATCGGTGAAGCCCTTGGCATACACGTGAGTTCATCTGCAGCCTCCATCGAGGACGCGGGTGACGCCGAGAACCTGGTCGCCGAGATAGTAAAGAAAGTCCAGGAACTCGTGAAGTAGGATGAGCCAAGATTCTGACCTTCTCACACCCGCCACAGTCATCCAGATCCTTGGCAGGACAGGGCTGACGGGCGAGGTCATGCAGGTAAGAGTCAGGATTGAGGAAGGCAGAGACAAGGGACGGATCATCACCCGCAACGTGAAAGGGCCTATACGCATCGACGACATACTGCTTCTGCGCGAGACAGAGCGCGAGGCCAGGAAGATCAGGTAGGTGAAGCCGTTGCCCCAGGTACATAAGTGTAGTTTCTGCGGTAAGGAGATCGCCCCCGGGACAGGGATGAACTTCGTGAGGCGCGACGGAAGGGTTCTGCGTTTCTGCAGCGGAAAATGCAGGAAGAGCACGCTGGACATGAGGCGTGATCCCCGCAAGTTCAAGTGGACCGAGGCCTGGAAGCTTAGGCAGAGATAGCCCGGCTCTTACGTCTAATCCTTTATTTACTCGTAGTTGATTCTTCGCGGAATATTAGTGGATTTCCGGTGTATTACACGAGAATTTAGTGACATCTGTGGGTAATGCATATATCGCCATGCATCCAAGATCATAACGGGGTAACATGTCGCTAAACATCCCGGAACATCTCCGTTGGTATGTCACTCTCACCGAGGAAGGAGACACGGTAGACAGGTTCAAGTGTCCCGTGTGTAGCTTCAGGACTCGGCTCGGCCCTGGAGCCCTCAGAATGCATCTCATACTCAAATCAGATCCGAAGGTCGAGACTCAGTACGACCACGCCCACGAAGAGTACATGAAGACTATTGAGTTCACCCTCGACACCGTGAAGGAGCTGGCCGTATTCCCAAGGATCGAGCTCAAGGACTAGGTGAGGAAACAACCCACCTTTTTTTACACCCGACCGTTAAACCTTAAAGAAGGCCCGCCTACACCATGCCCATGTACCAGGAGACCCTTGTCATCCTCAAACCGGACGCGCTGGAACGGAACCTCATAGGGGTCATTATAAAGTACTACGAGGACGCTGGCCTCGAGGTCCTCGACATACGGTACTGCAAGAAGGTGGGGCAGGGGCGGCTCAAGGAGCATTACCCTGACAGCATGGCTCTAGGCGTGGGGAAGAAGGCCCAGGCGGCGGTGCCCAGCATCACCGACCCGGAGGCCCACGGCATGAAGGTGCTGGAGAAGCTCAGGGGATACTTCGGCAGGGGCCCGGTGCTCGCCATACGCATCGGGGGAGAAGACGCCATCAAGGAGGTGCGCCGCGTCACCGGCTACACCGACCCCGCGACGGCCGAGAAGGGCACCATCAGAGGCGATCTAGGGCTCGACGGCATAGAGAGGAGCACGGCCGAGGGTAGGGCCGTCGAGAACCTGGTCCACGCCTCCGGGAACCCGGAGGAGGCCGAGGCGGAGCTGCGGCTCTGGCTCCCCTAGCGCTCCACTTTTCCCTGTATGAAGTCCTCGACCCACCGGCGGGCCTCGTCGTCGGGCACCTGCTTCGGCGGGTGCTTGAAGCTGTAGCTGCTTATGCCGAGGAGGGGTCCCGATATCCCTCTGTCGAGGGCGATCTTTGTGGCCCTTATGGCGTCTATGACGACGCCTGCGCTGTTGGGGCTGTCGTTGACAACGAGCTTGGCGTCCAAGGTGATGGGCAGGTTGCCGAAGCTGTGGCTGTTGATCCTTATGTAGCATATCTTGTGGTCGCCCAAGAACGGCACGTAGTCGCTGGGCCCTATCCGTGTGGGTACCTTGTAGGGGATGAGGCTCTGCACGGCCTCCGTCTTGCTGACGCGCTTGGTCTTGAGCCTTTTCTCCACGGTCATGTTCTCGAAGTCCGTGTTGCCTCCTATGTTGAGCTGGTACGTGCTGTCCAGCACGACGCCTCTGTCGTAGAAGAGCTTGGCGACGACCCTGTGGAGGATGGTGGCGCCGACCTGGCTCTTGATGTCGTCGCCGGCCACGGGCAGCCCGGCGTCTGTGAACCTCTGGGCCCACTCGGGCTTCGACGCTATGAACTCTGGTATGCAGTTGACGAAGGCGCAGCCGGCGTCCAGGGATGCCTCCGCGTACATATCCGTGGCCACGGCGCTGCCCACCGGCAGGTAGTTTATGAGCATGTCCGCCCGGGCCTCCCTGAGGGACTCGGCTACGTCCACGGGCTCGACGCTCTTATCGGCGCGGAAGCTCTCGTACATGTGGGGGGCGACGCCGTCGAGTATGGGCGCGGGCTGGACGGTGACGCCGGTCTCGGGTACGTCGGCGAACCTGGCGCAGTTGTTGGGCTCCACCCAGATGGCCTCGCTCAGGTCCCTGCCGATCTTGTGCTTGTTCACCTCGAAGGCAGCCACGAACTCTATGTCCCTTATGTGGTAGTCGCCGAAGTAGACGTGCATCACTCCTGGGATGGTCTCGCCCCGCTTCGCGTCCCTGTAGTACTCCACTCCCTGGATTAGGGCGGACGCGCAGTTCCCTACCCCAGCTATGGCTACCCTGATGCCCATTGACTTCCCTCTGAATCGAAAACTATCCCGGCGATAGCCCTTTAAGACTTTCCACCTAGAGCCAGCTGGCGACCCGCCTGCTCATCGTCTCGTGGAGCGCCTTGTACACCCTGACGGTCTCCGTGGGGGTCAGCCGGCACTTCAGCTCGTCGGAGAGGAAGGGGAGGACGTTGTGTGCCTTCTCGATTTTGCCGATCCTTGTCCAGGTGACTTCAACTTGGGCAGGGTAGCTTCGGCCCGACCCCAGGAAGGCGTAGGGGTCCAGGTGTATCCGGGGCTTGGAGGCGGCCTGGAAGGGGCCGTGGAGGCACCCCGAGTCCAGGTTGTATAGGAAGAGCGGGGTCCCGGGCCTTATCTTCCTGACCTGGTCCCAGTGCCTCTGGGAGTTGCCGAAGAGCCTCTTCCGGAGGCACTCATCCATGGTACCGTTGTTGCAGAAGAAGAGGTAGCTCACTCCAAACCCCTGAATGTTTCAGATGCATGTGAAAGAAAAGTGTTTCTTTTGCCCCGCGACGGCGCAGAAACACCCATGCGGCAAACCTACAGGTTTCAGCGGGCACCGCATACGTATAGCCTGTTATAAGTTGAACCCACCGTGTTGGAGGCCTGGGCAGGGTGAAACTGGGCTGCCGGGTGGAAGTATAAGAGCGGCGGTGCCCATGTCTCTCTGAAAGGCTTTGAAGGTTCTAGTGGTAAACCCGAGTCTGGCGGAGAGGATCAGGGACCACCTCCCAGAGGATGTCGAGGTAGTCACGCCCGAGACGGGCACCGACGACGAGCTGGCGGGGTTAGCAGGCGACGTAGAGGTAATAGTGGCCACCAGGCTGAGCCCCGAGGTGGCTCAGGCGGCGCCCAGGCTGAAGCTGCTGCAGAAGACGGGGGCAGGCGTGGACGACATGCCCTTCGACGCCCTGAGGGAGGAGACGTGGATGGCGAACACCTCAGGCTCCAACCCGGTGCCCCTAGCCGAGGGAGCAGTGGCCCTGGTATTCGCCCTGGCGAAGAAGGTGATCCAGAGGCACGGCAGATTCATGGAGGGCAGGGGCGTCGGACGCGGTGTCCTTCTGAGCGGCAAGAAAGCAGGCATAGTGGGCTTCGGCAGCATCGGGCGGGAGGTGGGCAGGATGCTCCGGTGTATGGGTATGAGGATACTTGCGGTGAAGCGTAGCAGGGACGACGAGCTCGCCGAGGCCATGGATCTGGAGTTCATGGGGACCCCCAGCGACCTGATACACGTGATGTCCGAGTCGGACTTCGTCGTCGTCACGGCTCCGCTTACCCCCGAGACCAGGGGCATGATCGGGAAAGAGGAGCTGCGGGCCATGAAGCCTTCAGCCTATATAGTGAACGTGGCGAGGGCGGCCATCATAGAGGAGGAGCCCCTCTACAGAGCCCTTAGTGAGGGATGGATAGCGGGTGCCGCAATAGACGTCTGGTGGACGCCCCACTTCTGGGACCCAATGTGGAACAAGGAGGGGAAGCTGGCCTCGGAGTACCCGTTCTGGGAGCTTCCCAACGTCATATGCACGCCCCACAGCATAGTCTCCAGTGACAGCCGATCCGACGCGGGGCTGAAGATAATGGTGGAGAACATACTAAGGGTCAGGCGGGGGGAGCCCCCGGTAAACCAGGTGGACAAGAAGCTTAGGTACTAGAAAAGAGGCTCGCGGCTCTACGTGGTGCGTTTGTAGTAGCCGGGCCTCGGCGAGTAGATGGTGCCGTCCTTCATGAGGACCCCGAATAGCCTAGCGGCCTCGGCTCTCCCGATGCCGTGGTCGCTCTGCAGCGCGTCGTATAGGTCGTCGTCGCGGACGCTTCCGCTCACCCTCTCCATCTCGCTTATCACCTGCAGCAGCTTCTGGAGCTGGTTCTGGAGGCTCCGCGGTTTACCTGAGTACAGTATGTCTATGTCGATCTGGCCTGTCTTGACGTCGATGCCCACCTGCTCCAGGCTTTTCCGCATCAGGTTGATGGCTGCCTCGGCGTCCTCGACGCTTATCTCGGCGCGGAGGTGGGCCCTGGCGCGGGCCTCGGCGAGCCTGACGAGGCCCTCCAGCTGCCTGGCGGTGATTGCTATGGCGGCGGCTTCGCCTCCCTCGACGCTGGCGTTCCTCATCTTTACGTAGAAGTCTTTGAAGCGCTCGATGACGTCGTCGGTGATGATGGGGTTGACCTTCTTGGCGTAGCTGATGTACTTCTTGAGGAGCTCCATACTCAGCGGGGCCTCCGCCAACGTCAGCACCCTGTGGAGCCCGAGGATGTGCTCGGCTATGTCGGCGTCCAGCTGGGCGTCGGGCTGGTCCTTGAGTATCCATATGAGGTCGAACCTGCTGAGGATGGTGACTGGCAGCGTTATGTTCTGGGCGATGGTCTGGTAGGGGTTGTACCGGCCCAGCGACGGGTTCGCCGCCGCCAGGATGCTTGTCCGCGAGTTGAGGGTGGCCACGATGCCTCCCTTGGCGATGGGAACCACCTGCTGCTCCATGGCGGGGTGTATGGCGCCCCTGTCCTCGTCCCTCATCTTATCGATCTCGTCGATGCAGCAGACGCCCTTGTCGGCCAGCACCAGGGCGCCCGCCTCCAGCACGAAGCTGCCCGTGCCGCCCTCCTTGACGACGGCGGCGGTGAGGCCGGCGGCTGTGCTTCCCCTGCCGGTGGTCATGAGGCCCCTGGGCGCGGCCTTGGATGCGAAGTTGAGCATCTGGCTCTTGGCGGTGCCCGGGTCACCCACGAGGAGGACGTTGACGTCGCCCCTTATCCTCATGTCGGGCCGCTCCTTGAGGACGCCGCCGAAGAGGAGGTACAGGATGGACTCCTTGATGTGCTCGTACCCGTAGATGCTGGGCGCCATGCTGCCCATGAGCTTCCTGAACACCCAGGGGTCGTTGGCCACCTCCAGGATCGCCTCCTCGTCCTCGGGGCTGATCTCCATGAGATCCATCTCCCTGCCGCTTATCTCCGTGTAGCTGGCGTCCACCTGGATCTCGAAGGTGCGGAGCTCGCCGCCCCTGCCGTACCGTGGGAGCAGCTTGATGAACCCCGTGAGGGTGATCCTGTCGCCGGGGCGGGCTATGTCCACGAGGTCGTCCTTGAGCTCCACGTGGATGCTCCGCGGCAGCTGGCCGGGGGGAAGGTCCTCGGGCCGCTCCTGTATGCTGATGTTCTGGCTGTCGATGAACACCGACTCCCTGGGGACGAGCTCGAAGCCCTTCCTGTTGTCGCAGGCGAGGCACTTCTGGGGCTTCTGAATGGTCTGGCCGCTCTGCTCGATGTGGTTCATCTCGCCGCAGACGGAGCACCTGAACGTCGCCTTTACGACGAGAGGCATGACGCTGCTGGCGCGGACGATGATGCCGCGGGCCATGATCAGGCGGCCGATGTGGTCGGCGCCTATGCGGCGGAGCGGCGTCTCGGCGGGAAGGTTCCTGTACCTGACGTTGATCCTGTTCAGGCTCTCGGCGTAGATGGGGTCCCTGGTGCGGAGCTTGCTCCTGACTATGGACTCGAAGATGGGGGTGAGGCTCTCAGGGTCGTCGAGTATGACGCGTGCCAGCTCCATGTCGAAGGTGTAGACGTCGGTGAAGTCGACTACGATGCTCTTGGTGCCCCTGACGGGCATCTCGGCGACGGCTTGGTCGTACTTGTACCGCTCCTCGGCGTCCATGAAGTCCTCTATGAACCGGGTGAAGGCTTCCTCGAAGGTGTCCTGCCGGGCCAACTACTCCTCCCCTACCTCACGCATGGTGTCACGCCATTCTGTGACGATTCGGTGAATGTTCTGGTATAAGTCGGCCTCATCTTTCGAGAGCAGAGAGGCAGATGAATCTGCCTCTGATGACGCTAACCTCATGATGCGTCCGATCCTGGACTCAAGTATCTCCCTGTACCGGGCCCTCATCCTGTTGAGCTGAGCAGCCTTCTCAGGGTCGCCCTTGACTTGGGAGAAGCTTTGGTAGGCCCGCTCGTAGAAGTCCTCGGGTAGCTGGCTGGGCGGCCCCGCGGGGTTGATGCGCTCCTTGAAGTGGACCTGGGTCCACTCCGTCTGGCTGACCGCCGGCTCGGAGTACTCTGCGAGGCCGACCTTCACCAGCTCCTGAGCGACCCAGAGCCAGGTCACGAACTCGTGGCCCTCCTGCACCTCAGGGAGAGCTATCCCAGGCGTCTGTATCCGCGGAAGCTTCTTCAGCGCTCTAAGCTTTACATCTGCGTTCTCGTACTTCATATGGGCTACCCGAGAATGTTGATGGATCATTCGATGACAGACATATAGAACTATTCTGGCGGCTGATGAGAGAGTCAAGATGGTTTAAAACCCGCGGCCCCAAATGAACAGGGATGCAATCCACCTTGAGCGACCACCCGAGTATAGAAGCCATGGCGGAGAAGGTCAGGAGCCTCACCAGAGACCCCAGGGTGAAGAAGATGGTGGAGGACCGCATGGACGAGTTCAGACGCGTCCACTTGATGGACAGCCAGAAATGGTACGAGGAGCTAGTCTACTGCCTGCTAACGGCCTACAGCAGCGCGTTGATGGGGCAGCGCTGCGTCGACGCCCTCCTCGAAGGCTCCCTCATGGAGGGAAGCCTGGAGGACGTCAGGGAGTGCCTCTTAGAGGAGGGGCACAGGTTCGCTAACAGGCGCGCCGAGTACATCTACGACACAAGGGAGCTAGCCCCCAGGATCAAGGACATCATCCAGGGCTTCGACGACCCCAGGGACGCCCGGGAGTGGCTCGTCAAGAACGTCAAGGGCCTCGGCTGGAAGGAGGCGAGCCACTACCTTCGCAACGTGGGCTACTTCGGCCTCGCCATCATAGACCGCCACATACTAAGCAACATGGTGGAGCACGGCCTCATCACCGAGGAGGAGTCCAAGAAAGGCCTCACCAGGAAACGCTACCACGCCTACGAGGAGATCCTCGAGAAGGTGGCGCGGCGGCTCGGCTTGGAGCCCGGGGAGCTGGACCTCTACCTCTGGTACCGGAAGACCGGCAAGGTATTGAAGTAGATTCATATCTACGCGGCCCAACAAGTTGGTGGGTGCCCCTTTTTGAAGGTCAAGATAGACGGCGAGACCCGGGAGCTCTACACCCTCTGGCGGGAGGGCGAGACGGTGAAGATGATAGACCAGAGGAAGCTCCCCCACAGGTTCGAGATCGCAGGCTTCGGCGACCACCGAGCCACCGCCGCCGCGATAAAGGACATGGTGTGCAGAGGAGCCGGCGCCGTTGGCTGTGCCGCCGGCTACGCCATGGCTCAGGCCGCCTTGGAGGCTAAGGACGTGTCTCTTCAGGAGTTTCTGGCCTACCTGGAGGATGCAGCGGAGACGGTCCGTGGGACTAGGCCCACCGCCGTGAACCTGTTCCACGCCGTCGAGCGTTGCCTCGAAGCCTGCAGGGAAGGCTCCGTGATGGAGCGCGTCGAGAACGTGCTGTGCATGGCGGACCTGATAGCGGAGGACGACCTCGAGGCATCCAGGAGGATGGGTGAGATCGGCGCCGGCCTCATAGCGGATGGCTGCAGGGTGCTCACCCACTGCAACGCGGGGGCGCTGGCGTTCATAGACCACGGCACCGCCCTGAGCCCGGTGAGGGTGGCCCACGGGCAGGGTAAGAGGGTGTTCGTCTGGGTAGACGAGACGCGGCCACGCTGCCAGGGCTCCAGGCTCACGGCGTGGGAGATGGAGCAGGAGGGCATACCCTACGCCATCATAGTGGATAACGCGGCGGGCTACTACATGAGGCGCGGCGAGGTGGACATGGTCATAGTGGGGGCCGACAGGGTGGCCGCCAACGGCGACGTCGCCAACAAGATAGGCACCTACGAGAAGGCCGTGGTGGCCAAGGCCAACGGGGTACCCTTCTACGTCGCGGCGCCGGAGATGACCTTCGACCTGAGTACACCCACAGGCGACGACATAGAGATCGAGGAGCGAAGCCCCGAGGAGGTAACAACGATGTGGGGGCTAGCCGACGACGGCGGGCATACACGTGTGTTGATCCCAGGGAAGGGCTCATCCGCCAGGAACCCGGCGTTCGACGTGACGCCAGCCGGCTACATAACCGGTTTCATTACGGAGAAAGGGCTGATTAAGCCGCCCTACAAGGAAAAAATAGTAGAGACTTTCAGGAAATAGCGGCCTCTACCTCAAGGTACGCCTGCTTGTGCGTCAGGAGCCCAAGCAGCACGGGCTTCGAGGCCAGGTTTCCTACTATGGGGAGCCTGTCCACGTCTTTCTCGTCCATGATCATCAGCGCCTCCTCGTTGGGCAACCCGCTCTCCACCCAGTACAGAGGCTCGGACATGACGTCCCGGACTGGTACCAGGTGAGGGTCGCTCTTCTCGGAGTCGACCTTCCGCGCTATGTCGCCGTCAGTGAGCATGCCCACGGGCTCGCCTTCCAGGGTGACCACCAGGCACTCGGCCCTGAAGTACTTCATGAGGCTGTCAGCGTACTTGACGGGATAGTCAGCCCTGATGGTTATGGCGTCCTGGAGAACCAGATCCTCTAATCGACGCGGCATCTCTAAGTGGCTCCGGTACCCATTAACCGGTTTTATAGGATATCGTTTGTGGAGCAAAGAAACGTACCCGGGTAACCTTCTACCGATATAGATTCGTGGTCTGTTACGGTGGGCGGCTCGGGCTGACCAAATCGCTTAAATCGTTGTACCTGTCATTTTCTCGGTGTCCCGCCCGCCCTAGCTCAATGGCAGAGCATCCGGCTGTAGTCGTCGCCCCGCGGGGCGGTGGCGTTCAGGCCATGAGCAGACACCGGAGGGTTGCAGGTTCAACTCCTGCGGGCGGGACCATCTTCTAGTCATCGAATCATCTGGGTTGTATTAACAATCCCTGATAAAACTTAGAGGAAGTCTGTATTCATTGACGTTTGGTAAATGGTAGCCCGGAAGAGATTCGAACTCTTGACAGAGGCTCCAGAGGGCCCGATCCTTGACCGCTAGACGACCGGGCTACAGCACAACCAATGAAAATAAAGCGATAATACAAAGCAGTATAAGATGTGTTAAGACAGTTTACAGAGAGTTATAGAAAATAATTTGTATCTTATTTGCAATTAGATTCTAAATATGGGAGCGTAACTTATCTTCATGGCATTTGATAAAGGTAGAGAGTTCATTAGTTCTTTAATCGAATCGTTTGAAAAAAATCACTCAGATTATTTAAATGAATCATATAATGAGACTCAATTAAGAAATGATTTTCTCAATCCTTTTTTACGTGCCTTAGGCTGGGATATTGAAAATAGAGCGCAAAAAACACATTATTTGCGTGATGTAATTCAAGAATATGGATTATTGGATGATGATTATCAATCCAATAAACGGCCTGATTATACAATTCGACGTAATGAAAAAAGAAAATTTTTTATTGAAGCTAAAAAACCCTCGGTTCACATAGAATCTAATGCTGCTGCAGCCTTTCAGACCAGGCGTTATGGTTGGTCTGCACAACTACCGATTTCTGTACTCACAAACTTTGAATATTTAATAATTTATAACTGCAGAACAAAACCTAATCAAAGCGACAACGAAAGACACTCTCGTTTTCGTGTCTATCACTACTCTGAATATCTAGAACAGTATGATGAAATCTATGAAATGTTGTCTTGCGAATCAATGTATTCTGGGGCTTTCGATGACAAATTCATCACGGATGAAATGCATCCCGATCAAGAAGAGTTCGATGAATATTTCCTTGAACAAATAGAGCGTTGGAGGTTGATGATTGCCTCAGATATTCACAGAAGCAATACACTGGATAGCCATGAATTAAATTATGTAGTTCAAAAATTAATCAATAGGTTATTATTTTTAAGAATATGCGAAGATAGGGATATTGAAAAATATGAGTTATTAAAAAATGTATCCGATTATGAAACACTAAAAAGGATATTCATTGAGTCTGATGAACGTTATAATTCAGGAGTATTTGATTTAATAGAAGATAAATTAGTAAATGAGGTAGCAATAAATGATGAAACATTAATTTCTATTTTTAATGAACTCTATTATCCTCATTGTCCTTATACATTTAGTGTTCTTGATGCTCATATTTTAGGAGAAATATATGAGGAGTTTTTAGGTAAATATATAGATATTAAAGATGGAGAACTACAATTAATAGAAAAATCTGAAATAAGAGAATCTAAAGGAGTAGTTCCCACTCCAAAATATGTTGTTGATTATATAATTGAAAAGACCTTATTGCAATATGAGACTTTGAGCTATGATGATTTGATAAATAAAAAAATGATTGATATTTCATGTGGTTCAGGAGTTTTTCTATTATCCTTATTTGATCATATATGTGAATATTGTTTAAATTGGTTGATGAATGATGGAATTGAAAATCATCTAGATAAAGTGTATAGAGAATCTGAAGATAAGTATATGTTAAAATTAAAAACAAAAACAGAAATTCTTACCAATACAATATTTGGTGTCGATATTGACGACCAGGCAGTTGAAGTTACCAGATTTGGCCTATTAATAAAACTGATTGAAAATGAATCAAAGGAAACTATTGATGGTTACATTCAAGAAATAAAAACAAAGGCATTACCTAACTTATATGACAATATTAAATGCGGGAATAGTTTAGTTGATGATTCGTTTTATTCATTCGATAAGAGTGCAATAGGTTCTCATAAGATTATAAACTTAGTTAGGCCTTTCAATTGGGACAAAGAGTTTAAGGAAATAATGTCAAATGGAGGCTTTGATGTTATCGTTGGAAATCCTCCATACTTGAGAGTCCAACGTATGGAAGAGTACATCCCCCACGAGCATTCCTATTATAAAAGTAAACATTGTCCTTATTTGTCCAAACATAAAAGTGTAGACAAATATTACTACTTTTTCGAAAGAGGAATAGAATTATTAAAAGATGGAGGAAAACTAGGTTTTATTTCACCTCATAAATACTTAATTTTAGATGCTGCAGAGAAACTGAGATGTTTAATAGGTGATAATCATTATCTTAAACATATTACTCATTTTCATACTGAACAAGTATTTAAGAAAAAGACTACTACTTATGTTGCTATAACAGTCTTAGAAAAAACCCATAATGAATATTTTGATGTATCTCATGTTAGTGACCTTAGTCGCTGGATGAACAATAAAACTTCAACTATAGTAACTTATAGAAACGAAGATTATGGATGTAAATCTTGGGTATTCATAAAACCTGAGTTACAAACCTTTTTTGATGATCTCAGCGAACGTATTCCCATTAAACTTGAAGATGAGTGTGAGATTTTTGTTGGGCTTCAGACTAGTAAAGATCCAATTTACATCCGCACCCCAATCGACCAAACTAAAGACCATATTATTATCCGAGATATTAACGATGACGAGTGGCAATGGGAAAAAGAAATACTGAAGCCCATGCTAAAAGATGTTACGTTAAGGCCCTTTGGACCTGTAGCACCAAATAGCTACGTTATTTTTCCTTATCATATTGAAGATGGTAAAGCTATAATTTATACAATCGAAGAGATGCAGAATAGTTTTCCAGGAGTCTGGGCATATTTAACTAATCATCAGGAACTTTTAGAAAGTCGAAGTATTAATCCAGAGGGTACTCCCGAATGGTATAGATTTGGCAGGTCTCAAAGTTTAACCAAGTTTAACACTCCAAAATTAATATGCACCACTTTGTCACTTGGTCCGAACTATGTTTATGACGTTGATAATAACTACATTACGGGTGGCGGAAATGGTCCATACTATGCCATCCGAATACTCAAAGGCAAATCACTTTCACTTCAATACATACATGCTGTTATTTCGAATCCAATTCTTGAAGCCTTTGTTAAGAAAGGGGCCAGTCATTTTAGGGGGGATTACTATTCTCATGGGAAGATGTACATAGCCAATATACCTCTATATGTACCCGATCTTGAAAACCCTGCTGAGAAGGAGCTTTATGATAATATTATAGAGTTAGTCAACTCTCACTACATAACTGTTTCAAATTATTGTGGAGCGAGAACGCCATCTCGAAAAAGACTTTACAAAGATCAGATAATTGAGCAACGAAAAGAAATTGATCGTCTTGTGAATACCTTATATGGGTTCACGAATGATGATATGAAGTTAGCAGAATCGTTGCTCATGTAGGAGTCCTTATGTCTGGCAAGGAAACGGAACAAAAACTACGTGGTGGGTATTACACTCCTAGAGAAATTACTGATTTCATTTGTGACTGGGCGATTATCTCGGAAACTGATATAGTCCTGGAACCAAGTTGTGGCGACGGCAGATTTCTCGAATCAATAATAGAAAAGTTGCATTCTAAAGGATGTTCCATGGATAAAATATCAGAAAATGTTCATGCCGTTGAATTATATCCTAAAGAGGCAAAAAAAGCAGTTGATAATTTATTAAAGTTGGGTGTTCCTAATGCACAGGATATTGTAAAAGTCTCTGACTTTTTCTTATACTACGAGTCTGAAATAAACAAGACCCAGTTTGATGTTGTTGTGGGAAATCCTCCCTTTATCAGGTACCAAAATTTTCCAGTAGAGTATCGCGAACGTGCAATCCGTAATATGAAGAAACTAGGGCTAAATCCTAACAGATATACGAATACGTGGGTTCCTTTTCTTGTACTTTCTATTGATCTTTTGAAGCCCGGTGGGCGAATTGGTATGATTATACCTGCTGAATTATTCCAGGTAGGATATGCATCAGAAACTAGAGAATTTTTGAGTGCTCATCTTGACAACTTGACCATTATAATGTTTAAAAAACTGTTATTCAAATCAGTGCAACAAGAAGTTGTGCTGGTTCTCGGTGAAAAAAACCAGTCTCTTAATCCTAAAATTCGAATAGTTGAGTTTGAAAATCTCTATGATTTATCTAATTTTACTAATAGTAGGATTAATTTGAACTCACTAAATTTGAACGAATATAAACCATTAATCAAATCTGATGAAAAATGGACACAATATTTCCTTGATACTAGTGAAATTAAATTTCTAAATAAAATGAAAAAAAATCCTCATATAACATGGTCAAATGAATACTATGATGTTGATGTAGGGGTGGTTACTGGAAGAAATAATTTTTTTATTTTGAGTAAGGATGAAGTTGAAGAAAAAGGACTTGAATCTGAGGTCATACAAATTGTGACTCGGTCCTCTCATCTCAAAGGTTTAATTTTCGAAAAAAATGATTTTATCGATAATATTGAATCTGGTTATTCCTCTTATCTTTTTAGACCTTCTCCCATTAAGGGTCTTTCAGATTCTGCAGTTACGTATATTAAAGAAGGTGAAAAATCGAATTACCATTTAGGGTATAAGTGTAGAATTAGGGATCCTTGGTATATTGTGCCAACTTTATGGGTTCCTGATGCATTTATGCTTCGGCAGGTCCATGATTTTCCCAAATTAATTGCGAATCAAACGAATGCCACATGTACGGATACAATTCATCGTGTAAAGTTCAAGAAAGAAACTCAGTTAACCATAATACCTGCTTTTATGAATTCATTGACCTATGCATTTTCTGAAATCACTGGAAGGAGCTATGGAGGCGGTGTACTGACATTTGAACCAAGTGAAGCCGAACGTTTACCAATACCTAATAAAAACCACGATATCTTAGATATTGAAAAATCTGATGCCATTTTACGTACTCAAGGTATTGACGCTGTTCTCGATTATCATGATAATATTTTGCTTAAAAAGGGTCTTGGTATGAGTGATCCCGAGATATCAGTTCTAAGAGCCATTTGGCAAAAGTTACGTGATAGACGAATAAACCGAAAATAATTACTTAAATTTATAGTGTGCGCGAAACCGTTTAAGAACCCTCTTCCATTAAAAGAACCCATATAACAACCCTTTTCAGGAGATTTGGGTGGTAGCCCGGAAGGTACTATATTATCCAAGCCTCTACCAGATAATTAACTTAATCGAACCTTTTTCGAGTATCAATTCACTTTAAACCATCCCCTCGATTCATCAAACAGGTAACCCATTGACGCGCAACGGGGCACCGCCTTGAGGGGATACATCTTCACCGAGACCGAGCGAAAGATGCTGAGAAAATGGATCGAAAAAGGAGAGGAACCCAAGACAGCCACAGTGCTGTTCTCCAGAATGAGAAGAACCAAACCCACACTCATGGAGGACATCAAACTCTACTTAGACACGAGAAAACGCCTGGTCGCACAACATCGCTGGAGATTAAACGTACCCCACACCCTAATCACCAGACATCTAGAAGGACTCGCATCGACCCCCACCAGAAGAGAAGAACCTACATAGACAGGCTCGAACAACTCTGGGCCCAGCTGGACACCATAATCACAGACCCGGAAACCGACCAGCGCACCCGCATCAAAGCCATGAACACCCTCATGCGCTGCCTCCAAATCGCCTACGGAATGGTAGAGGCAATCGAAATAGAGCAGATCGAGAAAGACATCAGGAAACTCGAAGAACAGGTAGCCCAAGAGGAGCACCTCGGGTACAAGCAACCCGGAGACACACACACCCATAAAAAACCTCAAAGTTACCGCCCACTGTTACCAACACACAGACCATAAAACGAGAGGCAGCCCCGGAGGGTTACAGGTTCAACTCCTGCGGGCGGGACCACTTCTCGCGGGTGTTCAAAACTCTAGTATTATAACTGGGATCACGTTCATTGTTCTCGGTATAGCTGTCTGGGGTGTGGACGCTGAAGCACGGCTATCTGGTAGGCATATCGGTTCTTTTACTGTGCTCAGTGGTCGCGTTTG
>CAZCKR010000001.1:39564-41522 GCA_964499305.1 uncultured Candidatus Bathyarchaeia archaeon
GTCGACCTCACTATCTACTGCCCGGAAACGCCGGGATACGAGGGAAACACGACCGTTTGGGGGGCGAAGTGCCGCGAAGAGACGGGAACCTCCCCGAGATTAAACGAGTTCATCGCGTTGACGAGAGGCGAGTATAACTTCATGTTCAACGCCACACCGCCCACGTCGGCGAACGTGACCCTCAACATATGGAGGGCTGAGAGGGACGCGGAGAATGTCTTATTCTTCGAACGCGGAGGCCACAGCTCGGCGGTCGGCGGTATGGGCTCCGAATGTTTCTACCCCCGTGAACTCCCTAAGAGAAGAGTCCTTGGGAGGACCTGGTCTAAGTCAGGTGCATGGACGGACCACTCATACTCGTTTAAGACCACGCTGGAGGAGGGTACGATGATACGGTTCGGGTTCAACTCGACTACGCCCATCAACTTCAGCCTATCAAACAGAACGGACACGATAATGGGGGTAACCACAGAGTTCACCCATACACAGGACTACGTGGTGCCCACTACAGGCGGCTACACATTCAGGCTCAGCGTCGACGAGCCCAGAACCGCGGTGGTCTCTTTCAGATGCGTGTCACCCAACTACTCGGTTCAGCAGCTCAGCGGCAACTACTCGATGATCTTTGGCAGCTTCTCCGATGCGTCAGAGCCTAAGGGCGACGTTTTCCCCCCGGCCATAAACGAGATAGTCAAGATGAGGGGGAGACTCGTGGCATCCTTTCTCCCTGATTCAGATGACCCGGTCATGTTCCTTGAGACCCCAGCAGGAGAAGACGGCGGCGAGACGGGCGGTTACCTCCTCCACAAAGGCGGAGGCCAAGCCTTGCTGTCCGTGCCGGCCGAGGGCTACACCAGGCTGGGCAACGTCACGCTGTACGAGGTGAACGACGCATACCTGAACAACCTCACCGTGGAGGTCCACGGGTTCCCGTTTACTTTGACGAGGAACGGGACGAGGCACACGGTGTTCCACGTCAACGCGGTAGAGATAATCGAGTCGACTGGCCTGCCGCTGTACGCCGTTCAGACCATGGACGTGGTGAGCGGGCGATACCACGAGCTCCTCGGCGGCGATGAGAGAGAGTACTTCCCGGTCGAGTTCAGGCTCGGCTTCGACGAGTATGAGGGCCACCATGGCAACATCGAGAGGTTCTACCACGTATGCCTCAATAAGGGTGACTCTGTCGGGTTCAGGTTCAACGCCTCCGGGCCGGTCGAGTTCGGGCTCTACGGCAACCGTGGAGACCACTACGGCACCATGGGGTTCAGCCTGGGGGACCCCGAGGACTACTACATCAGGAAATCGAAGATAGAGGCCCTTGGTATGGGATCACCGCTTGAGACGGTCTTCACGGCGCCGAGGCGGGGCTACTACAGCTTCGCCTTCAAGGCGTACTCAGGGGCAAAGACCTTGGTCGAGTTTGACGTACAGAGAGTAATAATTAGAGGAGAAGGTTTTACTCCTTGATCCTCTGGTTCGCCAGTTTCTCTATGGCGACCGCCACGGCCTGGGTTCCTTTGTCCATCATGCCCTCGGCGGCGCAGTGGTAGAACAGCTGGTGGACAAGGCTGGTCGCGGGGAGCGGCATGTTGGTGGCATTAGCCGTCTCCGCGATGATCCCCAGGTCCTTGAGGTAGTGCTTTATCTTGAACCCGGGCTCGTGGTCTCCCTTGAGCAGCCTGCCGCCGTTGTTGGTGAGCTGCCAGCTCCCCGCCGCTCCCCCCGAGACGGCCGCGTGCACCGCCTCGACGTCGACACCCGCCTTCTTGGCGAACACCAGGGCCTCCGCGACGCCGAGCATGGTGGTGCCGACGAGTATCTGGTTCACCGCCTTGCAGACCTGTCCGTCCCCGATGCCGCCGATATAGGTGATGGTTTTTCCCATGGCCTCCAGGATGGGCTTGCACTCGTCGAAGACCTTCCGGTCGCCGCCCACCATGATGCTGAGGGTGCCG
>CAZCKR010000001.1:41532-54505 GCA_964499305.1 uncultured Candidatus Bathyarchaeia archaeon
AGGGTGCCGTTGTTGGCGCCTATGACGCCGCCGCTCACGGGGGCGTCCAGCATCTCAACGCCTTTCTCGGCGAGCTTGGCCGCTATCTCCCGGGTGGCTATGGGGCTGATGGTGCTCATGTCGATGAAGATGTCGCCCTTCTTGGCTCCGTGTATGGCGCCCTTGGTGCCCAGGAGAACCTCCTCGACGTCGGGGCTGTCGGTTACTATGGTGACGACGACGTCCGAGTTCTCGGCGACCTCCTTGGGGCTCTTCGCGGCCTTGGCCCCCGCCTCGACCAACGGCTTCATCTTGGTCTCGGTCCTGTTCCAGACGGTCACCGGGTACCCTGCCTTCACCAGGTTCTTTGACATGCCCGTGCCCATGAGGCCCAGGCCTATGAATCCTATGCGCTTCATACATCAGAAATGAGCTTATGGGCTCTAAACAGTTTCGTTTACCCGAAGACGGTCTTCTTCATCTCGTAGATGAGGTGGTTGCCGAAGAGCCCCGCCATGACGAACCCTATGCCGAGGAGCAGCCTACTGTTGGCCTTCTCCCGGTCGTACGCGATCTGGGTGCTCCTGTAGCTGAGCCAGAGCCCGAAGAACATGGCTGCGTTGGTGAGGAAAACGAATATGCTCTCGTAGACGGTCTGCTCGGACATGTATGGGTGGAGTGTCAACACCCTGTCGTAGTAGGGTAGGTAGGGCGGCGGATTCTCAAGTATGTTGTAGAACCCCCCGCTTATGACGAAAAGGCAGAAAACCGCGGAGCCCCACGCCAACACGCTGGAAGGGATGGTGAACCTTGTGGCCCTGCGACCCCTGCCTCGTTTCTTGGCGGAGCGTTTCCTCGAAGACATCTCCTATTCCTCCAGCGGAAAAGAGTGGCGGCTTCTAATTTAATCTTTTTCTACACCAGTAAAAGATGAAGTTTATAAACCGAAAACCGCTCTAGAAAGCCCGTGTAGAGGGTAAAACATGCCACAGAGGGTTATCTGCAGGGAGTGCGGCGAGGTCCTGTACGAGGGGGATCTCCTCAGGTCGCCGCAGGACGTCATCAAGAAGTTCGAAGGCAAGTGCCCCAAATGCGGCAAGGATCTGGGGTTCGACGGCGAGTCTGTAGAGGTGAAGCCCTGCAAGAGCTAGGCCCGGCCCGAAGAATATAGTTTTAACTTGGTTCCACGTGATATGAACCGGTAATTCAGTTGGAGCTTAAGAAGACTCATATCTATAGCTACCACGCCGACCACGGCAACATCGTGGACTTCGGCGGATACGCGATGCCCGTGTGGTACGAGGGCATCAAGGTCGAGCATAAAGCCGTGAGGGACGGCTGCGGCGTTTTCGACACCAGCCACATGGGCAGGATGTGGGCCGAGGGGCCGGACACCGAGAGGTTTCTGAACTACGTGGTGACGAACGACGTCTCCAGGCTTGAGCCCTACGGCGGCATCTACGCCTTGATGTGTAAACCCGACGGCGGCATAGTCGACGACCTCATAACGTACAAGTTCACTCCAGAGAGGTTCCTCGTGGTCTACAACGCGGGCAACCGCGACAAGGACTACAAGTGGCTGAAGAAGAACAGCAAGGACTTCGACGTGAAGCTCACAGATGTCAGCGACGAGGTGGCCATGATAGCGGTGCAGGGCCCAACGGCCGTGGAGACTCTCCAGAGTATCACGGAGGAGAAGATCAGCGAGGTAGGCAGGTTCAACATCGCGGAGATCACCGTCAGCGGCCACAAGGTCCTAGCGGCTAGGACCGGTTACACGGGCGAGGACGGCTTCGAGGTGTTCGTGCTGGACTGTCCGCTGGACAAGCCAGAGAAGGCGCTTAAGATTTGGGGCGACCTGGTGGATGCTGGCGCGGTGCCTTGCGGTCTTGGAGCGAGGGACAGCCTCCGCTTGGAGGCCGGCCTCTGGCTCTACGGAAACGACATGGACGAGAGCGTTAACCCCCTCGAGGCGGGGCTCCGATGGACTGTGAAGCTCAAGAAGCCGGGCTACTTCATCGGGCGGCGCGCCATCCAGCAGATACGGGAGGAGGGCGTCAAGAGGAGGCTTGTCGGCCTCATGATGGAGGACAGGGGCATCCCGCGGCACGGCTACGAGGTGCTCAACGCGGAGGAGCAGGTGATCGGGGAGGTGACGAGCGGCGGCCTCAGCCCCACGCTGGGGGTGGGCATCGCCCTGGCGTACGTGCCCAACGAGTACCGGGAGCTGGGCACCGAGGTATACATAAAGATACGGAGCCGGCTGGCGAAGGGAAAAGTTGTTAAGCATCGACCCTTCTATGATGAAGCCGTGTACGGTTGGAAGAGGGATAAACAGTGACCGACGAATACAAGGTTGAGGAAGGAATCTACTACACTAAAGAGCACGAGTGGGCCAAGAAGCTGGATGACGGCAACGTCGCCGTGGGCGTGGACGACTACGCCCAGAGCCAGCTCCACGAGATAGTGTTCGTAGAGCTCCCAGAGATGGACGCCGAGGTGGCGCAGGGCGGGGCCCTGGGCGCCGTGGAGAGCGTGAAGGCCGTGAGCGACGTGTACGCCCCGGTGGGCGGCAAGGTGGTGGAGGTCAACGAGGAGCTGCTGGACAGCCCCGAGCTGATAAACGACGACCCCTACGGGGAGGGCTGGATAGCCAGGATCGAGCCAAGCGGCCTGGAGGCCGACCTGGCGAAGCTGATGGACGCCGAGAAGTACAAAGCCTTCCTAGCCACCCTATAGTTTTCTCCTATCCCTTTTGCGGGGGTTCCCAAGTGGCCAAAGGGGTCAGGTTCAGGTCCTGATGGACTAGTCCTCCGTGGGTTCGAATCCCACCCCCCGCACCAGTTAACTAACCCGCCTTACTTGTGTCGCACATGTGATGATTGAAAGTGAATTAAATATGCATCGTCGCCGTTAAACTATAGGGGATAGCATGCTATCCGGATCAAACAATAACATGTTCCATGTCGGTGACTTTGAGTGCCACATACTATACGACGGCGCTCGAAGCATTGGGGCCATGACCGATGACCCGGCGGAGAGGTTCATCTTCGGCGACACGCCGGAGGAGGAGCTCCGCAGATGCCTGTCAGCCTACGGCGGGTTCAGCTCATCCACCGTGATCCCGTTTAACTACCTCCTCGTGAACGACGGCGATCATTACACTCTAGTCGACGCCGGCTGCGGTGACAGAGCCGAGAACGAGAAACACCCCCACGAGCCCGCTGGGCTGCTAACGGGGAGCCTCTCAGATGCAGGTATGAGTGTTCAGGACATAGATACCGTCATCATATCCCATAGGCACTGGGATCACTTCGGCGGAGTCTCATCGGGTGGAGAGATCGCGTTCCCAAACGCCGAGTTCGTGATGAGCAGGAAGGAAGCCGAGCACATACGGGGCGAGGTTAAAGGCTGGGCACTAGACTACCTGAGCCTTATAGAGGACAGACTCAGGTTGGTGGATGATGTGGCGACCATAGGCAATGGTATAACCGTCAAGCTTGCTCCGGGTCACACACCCGGCATGGTAGTTGTGGAGGTGTCCTCGGGCGGTGAAACCCTGCTATACACCTCTGACATCATCATCCACCCGGCCCACGTCGAGCACACGGATTGGATACCGTCGTTCGAGCACGACGCCGAGGCCGCTGCGGCCAGCAGGACGAGGCTAGTCGAGGAGTCGCATAGACGAGACACGCTTCTCTTCGTCCCCCACATACCAGGCGTCATAGGCCGAGTCGAGCACTCTCAAGCAGGATACAGATGGGTCGACGCGCCGCAACGTGAATAGCATTTACATGAGCGAAGCCCAATAAATATGAAGAGGGAAGTTAGCTGGAGATATCTCCACTGAGGGCGGGGTTCGAATCCCACCCCCTGCACCAGTCACCAGCTACAATCTCTGAATCTCGATTTTGAGTACCAAAGACAGGGCCCTCTAATGCTTCTCTCTCACGATCATGGATGCACGCCAACTATGCAGCGGCCTCGATGCTCGGTGTTTATTACTGAATGATCATACACTACATCGTAGGTGAGCGATGAAGGTTTTAATCGTCTACGACTCTGTGCATGGAAACACGGAGAAAATCGCCAGGGCCATCGGTGAAGCCATCGCCGGCGAGGTGGAAGTGCATCATGCGGGGGAGGTGAACATCTCCGAGTTGGATACGTTTGACCTCATCATCGTCGGCTCCCCGACCCACGGAGGCAGGCCGACGCCGGCGGTCCGAGACTTCCTGAAGAAAGCCCCCACGCCAGCTCTTAAGGGTACCAGTGTAGCTGCGTTCGACACCAGGTTACCGGCAAAGTGGGTCAAAATATTCGGCTACGCCGCGGGAAGAATCGGTGACAGCCTTAAGAGAAAAGGCGGGAACCTCGCAGCGTCGCCGGAACCCTTCTTCGTTGAAGGCACCGAAGGCCCGCTGAAGGAGGGTGAACTTGAGCGTGCCGCCGGATGGGTGGAAGAGATTGTTAAGCAATTAACATAATTCAACGGCACATGCATTGAGTCATATCCATAAGGCAGATGGTTCGGGTAACATCCCACACCATTTGTGAAATGAAATAGAATAAGGATATTAACCGCGGTTTTTCTTCACTTAACAGTGAACCAAATGTCTAAGCCATACAGTCATGTAAGGTTCCGGTGGTGGGACACCGTGGACCTGGAGAAAGCCTCCGAGGAGCTTGGGAAGAGCTACGAGGTCAAAGAGGTTGAGTACACCATGGACCCGTCGTCGCTCTACAAGGAAGACAGACGGGAGATCGTGGCGAAGGCCGACACCCTCAAGGCCAGCCTCTCGTTGTTCCGCGTCGTCCTAGGCCAGGAGAAGCCTGCGCCGTTCACGGCGAAGGACAGGCAGCTGAGGGACAGGATGCGTGAGCTCTACCCCCACGACAGGCCGACGCCGTTCCCCTGGTCGTTCAACCCGGAGCCCAAGTTCGACGCAGAGAAGAAAGGCTGACAGCAGACACCCATTTTTTACTCTCGACTAACCGTTCTTCGACCCCGAGCCCAACGCCCGGTTTTAGAGTCGTCCGAAAACGTAGATCTGAGAAGTGAAGACTGTGAAAGCAATCGCCCTTTGTTAATAGTTAAATCTTTTAAAAGCAACGTGGATGGGTGCGTGATATCTTGGATCGGCGTGGACGGAGTTTCCAGGCGAAGGCATCCATCACGGCTCTAGTGGCCATCGTGGCCGTCTCGCTCTGCGCCACTGTTATGGTATCCTCGGTGGACTACGTCGAGATCGATGGCAGAGTCACCGAGGAGGGGACGGGGGCGCCGGTGGAGGGCGCCAACGTGGATGTCTACCGCGTGCGGAGATGGCGGCGGCACTCGTCCGGGTGGGACAGAGTACATGAGCTATCTACGGACGTGTCCGGCGGGTTCACCTTCAAACTCGAGGCGAACGTCCAGCACAGAGTCGTCGTCTACCACGAGCAGGAGGACAATGTCGACTACGTGCCCTACGGCGACCACCTGAACCTCGACGCGGGCGAGGCAACCCTCGACGTGGAGCTGAGGCCGTGCGCCACGGTAGAGGTGAAGGGGCTGGCCTACTTCGTGGAGACCACGTCGATACCATCGACGTCGATTAGGGTAGTCGACAACGAGTCCGGCGAGACCGTCCTCTCCGGGGGCATGTCCCTCACCTACGGCACCCTCGGCGAGTCGTTCACCTCGTACCTCGGGTTACCCAGCGACGTCGTCCTGGTGCCCAGCGGAGTCCCGTTCAAGCTGTACGTCAGATCCAGCGTCGGTACAAGCCGTCAGGCCATGGCCAGGGAGCTGAAGGTAGATGTCTTCGCCGCCGGGCTAGACGCAGGCGAGGAGGTGGAGATAGACCTCAGGAGCATAGTCCTGCCCGAGAGCATAGAGTACGTGGCCGCCGGCGTGTCCAGCCTAGAGGCGCTGCTGCTGGAGAAGGAGTCCGAGGGCTTCTATCTGGCCGTGGAGAGGCAGAGGCTGAGCGTGTCCGCCGGCCTCGTCGCCGAGGCGGAGGCCCAGATGGAGACGGGCTCCTACGAGGATTCCTTCACCAGCCTGAGGGAGGCGTACATCGTCTTGACCGACGTCCGGGGCGCGGTGGAGGGCATGGTGGGCGACGCCGCCAGGTCGACGTACACGCTGATCCTGTTCATCGCGGTGACCAGCTTCGTCGTCTCGAGCCTCGTCTACGAGAGCACCGTACTTAAAGTGGTGTGCTCGTCCGCCGTCTACGTCGTGCTGCTGTACGCGTTGACGCGGCTTCACCCCGGCGTAGCCCTTGTCGCGTGGGGGGCCTTCGTCACTGCGGCGGCGGCGTGCATAGTGGCCGTGAACGTTGTGGCCGCCCTCGCTCCGGGCCTGCTCTCCAGCTGGAGGGGCGGCGAAGGTGTTCCCATGATGACGCTGCTGGTGCCCATGCTGAGCGTAGCCAAGAGGAGCCTCAGGAGGAGGTGGCTCAGGTTCGGGCTGACGCTGATAAGCGTCCTCATGCTGGTGGCCAGCTTCATCTCCCTGACGAGCTTCTCGTCGGGGTACGGCCTCAGCTTCGCCAAGCGGGACACGGGGACGCCTCAGACAGTGGGCGTGCTCATCAGGACCCCGAACCCGCCTCCGGTGAAGGCGGCGGCCCCTTTCAGCGGCGGCGAGGGCGTGGCGGGCCCCACGCCGCTGGAGGAGAGGCTTCTTGCGTGGTTCATGGAGGACGCTGATCCCCTCTACGCCGTGCCCAAGTACGTCAACCAGCCTCAACGCCAGTACAGGGAGGCTTACAACCCCTTCGGGAGGCTGGAGGACGTGCCCATCTTCGGCGTTTTGGCGGTGGCGCCGAGCCTTGAGGCGGGGATGAACGGGCTGGACCACGCGGTGGTGTCCGGGAGGTACCTGATGGACGGCGAGGTGAACACGGCGCTCATAAGCGTCTCCCTGGCCGAGAGGCTCGGGAAGACGGTGGGGGACACGGTGGCATTCAACTCGCTCGACAGGTCCCACGGCTTCGAGATCGTGGGCCTCCTCGGCGACGAAGAGTTCATGTCCGTCGTCGACCTGGACGGGGAGCCCATCATACCCCAGAAGATCGTGGAGCTTGAGCGGATCGAGTTCGACGGCCCCGACTACGTGTTGGAGGGCCTCGTCAGCTGTGACCCCTCCGAGGTTCTGGTCGTCAACCAGGCGACGGGGGCCAACGTCTCACGCATATGGATAAACAGGATCAACCTGGTCTTCGAGGAGGGCTACGACGTGCTGGGCTTCGCGTCCTCGACGGCCCTCAACAGAGGCTTCAGGGCGTGGGCGTCGTCCACGGAGGGGGTCTACCTCGCGGAGCTCGCCGGCTACTTCCAGGGCAAGGGACTGCCCATTCTCGTCCCGTGGCTCATAGTGGTGCTCAACGTGGTGGTCACCATGCTGAACTCGTACTACGAGAGGAGGCACGACGTTTCCATCTACTCCAGCATAGGGATGAACCCCAGCCACGTCTCGGGCGTGTTCCTTGCCGAGGCCGCCGTCATAGGCGTCGTCGCCGGCAGTCTGGGCTACCTGCTGGGGCTCGGCGCGTACAAGTTCATCTACCTCGTCACCCCGACGCTTCAGGTGAAGCAGAAGGTCTCGGCGTTCTGGAGCCTCGCCGCCATAGGGATGAGCCTCTCCGCCGTCCTCATGGGAGGGCTGGTCGCCGTCAGGAACAGCACGGTCATCACCCCGAGCCTCAGGCGCAGGTGGAGGACGGAGAGGGAGGGCGGCATGGCCGAGCCCTACACGGTGCCTGTGCCCGTGCACGTCTACGAGGAGGAGGTGGAGCGGTTCATCGGCTTCCTCGAGGGTAGGCTCCGCGGAGCCCAGGGCGGGAGAGAGCTGGCGACTAGGATGATAAGGGTGACAGAGGCCGCGGAGCCCCGGGGGTGGGTGATCACATTCAACTACGGGACGGTGAACGCCACCATGTTGGGGATATACACGAAGAACACTTTGACGGTGAAGCAGGGCGGCGACGGGACATACCACGTCACTTTCGTTTGCGAAGGCAACGAGGAGGGGGCAAGGGCGACCGGCGGCCTCATGAGACGCATAGGCCTGGACTGGGGCCTTGAGCGGGCCAGGGATGGCACAGACACGAAAACCGTATATTAACCCTGTAACCCGAGTGCAAATATGCGGTACCCGAGGATAGGCACTATGTAGTGCGTAAATGGCATTGTTTTTCCTTCCTTTGATTCATCCATTAACCATTGTTGGCTGTTAACAGAAGAACCTGAAAAATATTTCATCTAGCCATATTTAACGCTTTAGATGCCAGTATATGTTAAATGTATAAAAAACATCTAATTTATTAGGTTCTAATAACAGAAAAACCGACGTAGTTAGCGTAACCATTGGGTATTGGAGGGAAAAACATGAAGTACATAATCTTCTTCGACTGGAAAGAAACACCAAAAGAACTAGATACGTTTATCGATGACTGGAAAAAGGCGGCATGCCACTCAATCGACTATGTCACGATCCTGATTGATCTGGTAAAACCGGCTAGAGGAGTCATGATCTATGATACTGCGGAGCTTGACTATGGCGACATACTTCCCACGGCCATCACGATATGTGAGAAATATATGTCAAAAGAAAAAGCGAAAAGCTTTGCCGAAGATATAGCTGAAAACGTAATGGATCTAACAGTATCAGTCAAACCAGAACGCATGATAACATTCCACTTTTAACCTTTCTACGCTCATCACGATAGAACAAAGAGAACGAGATAGATATACTCAGTAAACCAGTCCCGTCCTTTTCTGAAACCACTCAGATGCTGATTCCAGTGAAGAAAAGAGTATGGGGGCATATCGCGCGCGGTCCATTTTTATCTCTAGGAGTCTTCATTTAACGTGGTGAAAAAATATGGGTGAAAAGGTCACGAACGATATTTTTGTAGTACGTCAAGAGATGAGGCCAGGCTGGACATGTAACGTCGTCCTGGTATTCGGAGAGGATAAGATAGGAGTGGTGGACACGGGCTACGAGAACACTCCTGAGGACTACGTGTTCCCATTGATCAAGGAACAGGGTAGACGTCTCGACGAGGTGTCAATCATCGTTAACACTCACAGGGACGGCGACCACATCAGGGGCAACGCCGTGTTCAAGGAGCGGACAGGTGCACCAGTTGCAATACATGAGCTTGAGATGGAAGCAGTACCAACAGCAGACACCAAGCTCGGGGACAACGTGACGCTGGGGGATAGAAGCTTTAAAGTCATACATACTCCCGGACATAGACCCGGAGCTATCTGTCTCTACGATGAGGCCGGCAAGATCCTGTTGACGGGGGACAGTGTCTGTGGGACACGGGAGAACCTTATCAGAATGGATAAGAACATCTACATCGACTCTCTAAAGAAGTTGCTGGACCTTGACGTGGAGTTGATGATAATGTCACATCCCTTCGCCCCCCCAGGTAAAGACATCCTGAGAGGAGACGAAGCCAAGCAGATGATCGAGGCGAGCATAGAGATAGCCGTGAACCTCAAACAAAACTAGGTGCGCGCGATTGGATGTGTGATCTCAACTCTCTTAGATCATAACTGCATTTGGTGGAAGTAGAGAAAAGAGTATGGCGGCTGCCTATTCAGCGGGCTTCAAAGGGTTTTCTTCGCAGGAAGCTGCCGTCAAGAAGGACGCAGACACGGTTTAAACGGTTTCTACGCCCAGAGCACGAAGAACCACAGGAGCACGTCCCCGAAGGCCACGGAGAGTAGGTACCCCGCGGTGATGAGCACAAGGTAGGGAAGCGTCGCCGAGACCCACACCCTCTCCACGCCGCTCTCACCGAGGGCCCTGAACTCCTCCGCCGCCTTCTCGTCGTCCCAGATGTCGGGCCTGAGCCTGATATCGCCGCCGAGCCCCTCCAGCGGGTACTGGTACGGCGGACCCCTGACGTCGCCCAGCCTCACGTTGACGGCGGTGAACATGAGAGCCACCTTCCTCAGGACAGAGACGCCCCTGTGTCTCTCGAAGAGGTCAGCACCGCCGCCTATAGCGCCCAGGTTTCGGGCCAAGGCGACGAACGGCGTCACTATCCCGGCGAAGGCGGTGTTCGATATGAGGGTGAAAGGATAGAAAGGAGGCGACCAGCCCCAGTTATGCAGCAGGTAGACGGGGGCCCTCGGATGTATAATGGATAGCGCCACGAAGGCAAGGAGGTCGGCACCCCCGAATAGCCTGAAGTAGCCGAGGACTAGCCCCACCGTGATCATGAAGCCCACCGAGAACGCGAGCTGACGAAGGGAGAGGGTCCCTAGGAACAGCTCGTAGGCGTCGAGGGCGAGGCCAGCCCCTCCACCGGCGACCCAGAGGAGGTCGTGCACCTCCCTGGTCCGTAGGTCTCTTACCGAGCCGTACCCCAGCATGGCGAACGCAACTCCCGTCCTCAGCATGTCCAGAGTGAGTGGGCTCGGACTCATACCCTGAACACTGTGCACCAGTTTTTAACTTTTGTAAACCCGGGATTCATGGTCTCCGCACACTTGATAAGCAGCCGGCGTCAATGGTTCCCTGTTTTCTATGCGTTACCCCATGAGGAGAGCCGACAAGGAGTTCACGGAGCCTGAGAAGCTCCGCGGGGTGCTCAAGGAGACATGCTATATGACCCTGGCCATGGCGAGGGACGGCGAGCCATACCTGGTCTCGCTGAGCCACGGCTACGACGAGGAGAGGAACTGCCTCTACTTCCACTGCGCCGCGAAGGGCAAGAAGCTGGACATCATGAAGGCGAGTCCAGTGGTGTGGGGCCAGGTCATGGTGGACCATGGGTACGTCGAGAAGGAGTGCACCCACAGCTACGTCACCGTCATGTTCAGTGGCCGGGTATGCTTCATAGATGACGACGACGAGAAGCGCTGCGCCTTCCGCACCATGCTGTATCAGCTTGAGCCCGACGCCGAGTCCCGGGAGAAGCGGATGGCCACCGACGGACTTGCCACGACGGTGTTCGGCAGGATAGACGTCGAGCACATGACGGGGAAGAAGGCCCAGGAGATCGAGCTATAGCTCTTCTCCGCCTTGATTCTGAAGAGATTCTGAACAACTCTTAAAATAACCGCTGGCAATACCCAAGTGAAACCCGAGGAGGACCCTGAGTTACCGTACTGTGAGACCTGCGGAGCCGAGCACGACGAAGACGCAGCCTACTGCCCAAGGTGTGGCGCCAGCCTCAGCCCCGGCGGCGAGATGGCGGTGGAGCTCGCCACCTGGACGCAGAGGTTCATAGCGCTGATCGTCGACGGCATCATCCTCGCCATAATCGTGGCCTTCTTCCGGTTCCCGGGGGACAGCCGGTTCTTCGGTATGGGCTTACGCTTCGGCGTGGACAATATTCTGGGGTTCCTCTACTTCATGTTCATGGACCACTACTACGGTCAGAGCGTCGGCAAGAAGGTTATGAACCTCAGGGTAACCAAGACTAATGGGGCGCCCCTTGATCTAATGGACGCCGCCATAGAGGCGTTCGGCAAGGTGTTCCTGCTGCCCATAGACTTCCTCATAGGATTCTTCATGTTCAGGGACATGAACCAGAGGCTCTTCAACCACCTGAGCGACACCGTTGTCGTAAGGGAGATGTAGGCCGACGCGTCAAGGCGTAAACCTTTCAGGGTGCACATTGTGCCACCCTGTGCGGCTCTGGTACTCCACGGCGACGGACAGGACGCCGTTCTCGCCGTAGGCCCTCCCCATGAACTGGATTCCCGTGGGCAGCCCTTCGCCGTCGAAGCCGCTGGGCACGGATATGGCTGGCAGCCCGGCGCCGTTGCCTAGGGCACCCATGGTGTCCCGGGTGGTGCCTGGGGTGGTCTTCCTGAACTCCTTGTCTATCTCTGGGACGGTGGTGCCTCGGCTTGGCGCCGCGACGGCGTCGTAGGGCTCCATGACGTCCTCGGCGATCCGTGCCATCCTCTCCCTGAGCCGTAGTGACTTGAGGTAGTCCTTGGCGAGGACGGCTGTCCGGGCGTAGGGGCCGTACCTGCACTCGGGGGCGGTGAGGCCCCTGGCGAGCCCCCTCTCGGTGAACTCGTCGAAGGCGCTGGCGGCCTCGGCGTTGAGTATGGTCCTGGTCACGGCCTCGTAGGGGAACTCCGGGAACTCGATCTCCTCCACCTCGGCGAACTTCTCCACGGCCCTCATGGCTTCGTCGAAGTTGCGTCTGACGGGCTCGGCGACGCCGTCGGTGACCCCCTTCGGCACGGCGACCCTGACGCCGTCCCTCTTCAGGGCGTACCTGTACGGTCTCTTCGACGTGGTCTGGTCCCTGGGGTCGTGGCCGGCGATGGCCTCCAGCACTATGCCGCAGCAGTCCGCGGTGAGGCAGAGGGGGCCCAGCTTGTCGAGGGTCCAGCTGAGGGCCATGGCGCCGTGCCTGCTGACCCTTCCGTAGGTGGGCCGTAGGCCGCTGACGCCGCAGTTGTTGGCCGGGCTGAGGATGCTGCCCCAGGTCTCGCTGCCTATGGCGAAGGGGACGAGGCCTGCGGCCACGGCGGCCCCTGAGCCGCTGCTGCTTCCGCCGCTCCAGTGCCCCGGGCTCCAGGGGGTGGCGCAGGGCCCCGTGAAGCTGGCGTTGGGCTGCCTGTACCCCATGCCCCCCGCGAGCTCTATCATGGCGAGCTTTGCGAGGAGGACCGCCCCAGCGTCTTCCAGCTTCGTCACCACGGCGGCGTCGTAGTCGAACGTCTGATCCTTGAAGGGGGCGGCGCCCCACGTCGTCGGTGTCCCGGCTGTGGCGAGCAGGTCCTTGCCCCCCCAGGGCACGCCGTGCAGCGGCCCCCTAACCTTGCCTCTCTCTATCTCCTCCCCGGCCTTCTTCGCCTGCTTCATGGCCCGTTCCTTGGTTAGGGTCACGACGGCGTTGAGAGTGGGCCCATGCGTCTCCAGCCGCTGCAGGAACGTCTCTGCGAGCTCCACGGGTGAAGCCTCGCGGCTCCTTATGCTCTCGGAGAGCGTCCTCAGGGGCGTGTAGACGGGGTT
>CAZCKR010000001.1:54605-56691 GCA_964499305.1 uncultured Candidatus Bathyarchaeia archaeon
CTCGGAGAGCGTCCTCAGGGGCGTGTAGACGGGGTTCACTCCCCGTCCCTCCTGTAGGGCTTGAAGACGCTGAAGGGCTCGTCCCAGTTCCCCAGCTCCACCTTCCTGAGCTCCAGGGAGGTCTCCACTATCCTCTCCACGGCCTTCTTCACCTCGTCGAGCTCGTCCTCCTTGATCTTGTCCCCGTACTTCTCCTTGACGAGACTGAACAGGGTCTCGGCTTCCATTGACTCCATGGTATATCGTTGTGGGTTAGGTGTTTAAAACACTGATTTGATGGAGTCGGTCTCTATAATATTCAAAAGAAGTTCAGCCGAGTTCAAGCCATCTTGACTGGGACCCAGAGGATACGGGTGCTGCACATCGACGACGAGGACGCCCAGCTGTTGTTCGCCAAGACTTTCCTGGAGGACGCGGACCCGGGGCTTGACGTGGCGTCGTTCAGGGACCCGGCTGAGCTTCTGGGGGCGATAGACGACTCTGTGGACTGCGTGGTCTCGGACTACATCATGCCCGGGATGGACGGCATGGAGCTGTGCCTCAGGGTGAAGGAGAGGGCGTCCTTTCCCTTCATCCTCTACACGGGCCGGGGCAGCGAGGTGGTCGCGGAGGCTGCGTTCAAGCAGGGCGTCGACGACTACGTGCGGAAGGAGTCTGACCCGAGCCACTACCAGCTTCTGGCGAAGAGGATACGGTCTTAGGCGGCGACGTACAGGAGGCTCGGCGACGTCCACGGCGCCGTCGTGATAGTCAGCCCAGACGGCTACTGTGAACAGGATGAGAGCCTGCTCGAGACGCTGGGCACTCTGGTCTCCCAGTCGCTTCACCGCGTGGTCCAGACGGAGCAGATAAGGGCGTCTGAGGAGCAGTTCAGGAGCATCGTGGAGAACGTCTAGGACGTCATCGTCCTCACAGGGCCTGAGGGCAGCATCACGTACATCAGCCCCAGCTGCCGCGGGGGGTTCGGCAGCCCGCCGGGGGAGCTCATGCGCCGCATGTGGGGTGACCTGGTCCACGACGATGACATGGACAAGCTGGAGACCTTCTACGCCAAGTCGCTCCGGGGAGAGGGCGGCGTCATCCTGGAGTACCGTGTGAGGTGCGGGGGCGAGGAGCGGTGGGTGAGCCACAGCTGGAGCCCAATAGTGAAGGACGGGGAGGTCTGGCAGGTGGTGAGCGCGGTCAACGACATTACGTGGAGGAAGAACGCGGAGACGGCGCAGGAGTGCTTCGCTATCTTCCTGAAGAAGAACTACGACCTGTTGATGCTGGACTACAACCTGGGGGACGTCAATGGGATCGGTATACTGGAGAAGCTCAAGGAGCTGGACGTCATGGTGCCCATAATTATGGTGACCCAGCAGAAGGACCCCAAGATCGCCATAGACGCCATGAAGCTGGGGGCGGTGGACTTCATAATGAAGTCCAAGGAGAGCTTCAGGGAGCTGCCGGAGAAGATCATAGGGTACGTGGAGGACTACGAGGGCAGGCTCACCAACGAGCAGGTCTACAAGGTGAGGCGGCGGAGCATAATCAGGCTGCCCGAGGCCCGGCAACTGCTGAGGCTCATAATAAAGTCTGAGGACGACTCGCTGAAGCCGGCGTCCCGGACGCTGCACTTCTACGAGCCCGACCACACCATGTTCCTGGACATGTCACAGGAGAACATTGACAAGGTCATGCAGACGCTCACCCTGAACAAGATCCTCCTCAAGAAGCCGGTGGGGGTCAAGGCGGCGTGCCCGAGGTGCGAGTCGGACGACGTGACCACCGTGCCTGTGTGCCCCGTGTGCGGCGGCAAGGTGTTCGTGAAGAACGTGGGCGCCTCGGCTGATCCCTTGAAGCCTTTCAAGTGTCTGGACGGCTGCAACCAGGCGTTCCCGGAGGTGGGGATCACGTACAGGTGTAACCAGTGTACGAGGGAGTTCGGGTTGAAGGAGTCGCGGTACAAGCACACCTTCGAGTTCGCGTTGAACCCCCAGATCCGGTTGGAGGTGGAGAGCCAGGTGGACGACGCCGAGGAGCTGGAGCAGTGGGAGCAGCAGAGCCAGGACATGGAGGAGCGGCTGGAGAACACCAAGGCGAT
>CAZCKR010000002.1:0-4953 GCA_964499305.1 uncultured Candidatus Bathyarchaeia archaeon
AAACCTTGACCTTCTACTAAGATTCACAGCCCTGAAGCAGCTCGTTTATCCTCTTTGTAGCTTCTTCAAGCGGAAAGTACCCGACTATCTCACCAATCTCTTCGCCGGAGCAGAACACCTTCGTCGTGGGTGTCTGCTCCACTCCCATGTCTTCGGCGAGCCGCAGGTTCTCGATGGTCTTAAGCATGTTCATCCTGAGGAACCGAACGTTTCCGCCGATCACTTCTGGTAGGCTCTCGTAGACGGGCTTGAATTTCCTGCACTGATCACATGATCTTACCCAGAACTCCAACACGGCAGGGCTCTCGGAACCCTTTACCTCGCGGTCATACTCCTCCGCCGAGATGTCCTTGACATCGTTCACATGGCTCCACGGTAACCGTGAAATAAGGAGGTTATCGCTTCGAGAAAAATGGTTACTTGGTCACCGGGTAGCCCGCGTTCCCCCAAGCAGTCATGCCGCCAAGGACGTTGTATATGTTCTTGTAGCCCATCCTCAGGAGCATGCTGGACGCGAACCCGGACCTCGTGCCGCTCTTGCATATGAGCGCAACCGGCCGGTCCCTAGGTATCTCGTCGGCGTGTTGCTCGACGAGCCCGGCGTAGACGTTTTTGCAGCCATCTATGTGCCCGCCGTTATACTCGTCGAGGCTCCTGACATCCACCACCAACAGGTTCTTGTCTTTCTCCATCATCTCCTTCAAATCGGACACTGTGATGAGGTTGAGCTTCTCGATGGGCAGCGCGTTTGTGTACCACGACGCGATGGTACCCGTCAGATAGCCGCCCATGTTGTCGTAGCCCATACGGGACAGGCTTCTAGAAACGTAGTCCAGCTCGTCTTGCCTCCCTAATACCAGTAGAAGGGGCTTGTCGTATGGCAGGACCCATCCACCCATGCCCAGCCTCGCTGTGCTGATGCTGTAAGAGTCCTTGATGTGTCCTGCTCCGAAGGAGGGCGGCGGCCTGGTATCCACCACCACGCCTCCAGCCTCCGCCGCCGCCTTGAACTCCTTAGGAGTCAACGCACGGGGATTGGGCCCGCAGCCGACGAACGGCGCGCCCTCGACGTTATACTTCTCCATCATGTGGAAGTAGGGGGTGTAGTGGTGGTCCTCCCTGACCTTGTGGTCGATGAACTCCTCCCGGGTCATCTGGAGCAGCGGGTTCATGAGCCGCTCA
This sequence comes from uncultured Candidatus Bathyarchaeia archaeon, assembly GCA_964499305.1. Taxonomy (GTDB): domain Archaea; phylum Thermoproteota; class Bathyarchaeia; order TCS64; family TCS64; genus RBG-16-57-9. The sequence continues at coordinate 1,183 of CAZCKR010000002.1, forward strand.
GCGCCGAGGGTGCTCACCTCTCGGTCCGCGATGCCGCCGCCGCAGACGGAGCCCGAGCCGTGGGCCGGGCACAGCACCACGTGGTCCCCTAGGGGGAGCAGCTTACTGTGTATGCTGTTATAGAGGTTCTCGGACCACTCCCTACGCTTCTCCGGTCCAGCGAAGTCGGTTCTCCCGGTGTCGCCCACGAACAATGCGTCGCCCGTGAAGACCATCACGGTGTCCCCGCCCGTCGCGAGGTCGGCGACAGCGTAGGACATGCACCCCGGGGTGTGCCCAGGCGTATGCAAGGCGGTGACCTTGAGCTTCCCCACACGGAACTCCTGGCCATCCTTGAGCACCTTGCCGTACCCGAACTCGGGCCACGGGCCGTGATATATCTCGGCGCCGGTGAGGCTAGCCAGCTCCCTTGAGCCTACGACGTAGTCCTCGTTCCGGTGCGTCTCGAAGACGTACTTGATCCTCATATCCTCCCGCTTGGCGATGTCCACGTAGACCTGGCAGTCCCTCCGGGGGTCCACGACCATGGCCTCGTGGCCTGACCCGACGAAGTAAGACAGATGAGCCACGACGCGGGACTTTATCTTCTCGAAAATCATGACGACTAATCTTTCTTTTGGCGTGAGATAAAGATTATCAGCAGGCGTTCATGTTAGATCCAAAATGACCGTCGATCTGTGGAGGCTCGCGCCCCTCTTCGTCCTCTCCTTCTGCTCCGGTCTCGTCGACCTCAGCCTCGGCATGGGCTACGGCTTCACGGTTACCCCGATAATGCTGCTCCTCGGCTACACCCCCGCCGAGACCGTGCCCAGCGTCCTGTTCGCGTCCTTCATAGGGGGAGCCTCAAGCAGCTTCTTCAACCACCGCCTCAGGAACGCGGACTTCACCCCCGGGAGCCGGGACCTCAGGATCGCCTTGATCACAGGGGGCCTCGGTGTCATCGGCGCCGTCATAGGAGTAAACACCTCGCTGAGCCTCCCGGAGAGGATAGTCGGCCTGTACATCGGCTCCCTCGTGATAGCCTCAGGCGCGCTGGTGCTCTACAGCAAGTCCCTGGTCTCAGGTTTCTCGTGGGCGAGGATAATCGTCATCAGCATACTAGGCTCCTTCAATAAGGGGATCGCCGGCAGCGGGTTCGGCCCCATAGTAACCACCGGGGCAATAATCTCGGGGCTAGACGAGAAAACCTCCGTCTCCATACAGGCCCTCGCCGAGACCCTCGTGAGCCTCGTAGGCTTCGCCACATACACAGTCCTACGAGGCCAAGTCGACGCATCGACGATCACAGCCATGTCTCTAGGAGTCATGTTAGCCTCCCCCTTCGCCGCGTCCATCGTGAAGAGAGCCAAGGGAAACACGCTCAGAACCATGATCGCAGTCCTAGCGCTAATCGTAGGGACGAGCACCCTGCTGAAATACCTGTAGCGACGCTCCACGCAGAGAAAAAAACAGATCTGACCTGCAGGAGGTAACAACCACCCCCTATCTGTGGCCCCTCAAGCATAAAGGTTCATCCTACGCCCCCGGACGAAGCCGACGAGCCTAATCCCGGCCTCCTCAGCAATCCTTATCCCAGACATCAGAGGCGCCGACACGGAGCAGACCACCGGTATCCCCGCGGCGGCAGCCTTCAACACCATCTCCCCGGCCAACCGGCCGCTGGACGCAAGCACACACCGGTTGAGATCGACGCCGTCGAGCAGACACCTCCCTATCACCTTGTCGAGGGCGTTGTGCCTGCCAACGTCCTCGGCGAACGCCGCGACGCCGTCGTCCCTATGGTGTATGAGCGCGCTGTGGGTACCCCCTGTCTCTCTGAACACCGTGCTCAGTCTGTTAAGCTCGTCTACGACGCCGTGGATCAGGGCGGCGTCCAAGTCTTCGACGGGCTGGACCTTTCTGACTGAGCCCGGTCTGATTCTCGGGGAGCCCGCGCAGGCGGTGGTAAGGAGCCGGCTTTTCCCCATCGTTATCTCGGAGAGGTTGACCGGGTATCTGAGAGACACGTCGACTCTCTCTGGTTGAACGCTGAGCTCAGCGATGTCGGTGTGTGACGAGACGACGCCCTCGGTGTAGAGGTGCCCGACCACCAGCTCCTCAAGCATCCCAGGCGAGGCTACGAGAGTCCTGTAGAACTCGCCGTCGACGAAGACACACACGGCGACGTCGGCCGCCACCGAGTCTTCCAAGGTCTCCGTCGAGCCGTCGCCCCTGACCCGCGTGATCTCAACCTTCCTGACAGACATGTGGACCCATCTAGACGTGAATGCTGAGCGATAAAAGACCAGCGCACAGAGGCTAGGGTTTAATTCATGTCCAACGAATTGAATAACCATGTCTAACCCAACGTCCAAAGGCTTCACAGAGGAGGAGCTGGACTACTACTCGCGGCAGATCGTCCTCAAAGAGTTCGGCCTAGAAGGCCAGAGGAGGCTCAAGGAGGCGAAGGTATGCGTTGTGGGGGCAGGAGGCCTCGGCAGCCCCATACTCACGCAGCTAGCGTCTATGGGAGTAGGCAGCGTCAGGGTCGTCGACAGGGACGTCGTCGAGATCTCGAACCTGCAGAGGCAGCACCTATACGGCGTGCACCAGGTCGGTCTGCCCAAGGTCGAGGCCGCGATGGATAGACTGCAACAGATAAACCCCTTCATCGAGGTGGAGCCAGTACCCCTCTCCGTGACTTTTGGAAATGCTGAGAGGATCATCGAGGGGGCGGACGTAGTCGTGGACGCGCTAGACTCTATGGCGGCACGGTACGCGGTCAACAGGGCGTGCCAGAGAGCCGGGACACCTTTCGTTCACGGCGCGGTGATCATGCAGGTGGGCAAAGCGTCCACCATAGTACCAGGCGAGACCGCGTGCCTAGAGTGCTTCCAAGGCGGCATAGACGACGCAGACCTCCCCAGCTGCGCCGTCCTGGGCGTACACCCTTCGGTCATAGGTCTAATCGCCAGCGTACAGGTGAGCGAGGCCGTAAAGTTGTTACTCGGAGAGACGCCGGCCCTCGCGAACAAGCTCCTCTTCGCGGACTTGAAGGAGCTGTCCATCGAGAAGGTGCAGCTAGCTAAAGCCGAGAACTGCCATGTGTGCAGCGGACATCTTGAACCAATAGAGGCTACACCCGATGAGACTCATGTCGAGGAGATCTGTGGAAGGGAGATGAGAAGGGTATGGGTCTTCTCGCCCGAGCATGAAGAGGAGATCGATCTAGAGAAAATCAATGACAAACTGGATAGTCTGGGTTACACGATTACCGTCAAGGGAAGACTGGGGATAAGCTTCGAAAAGAAAAAAGTTAAAGGTAGCGTATTGGTCTCCGGCGTCACTGTCATCGAGGGCGTGAGAGACCAGGGAGCAGCAGAAAAACTACGAGGACAGTTGCTAGGATAATTTTAGTTATATAGGACTCAATAAAAAGGGGGGATGCACCCCCCCATTGGGTATTAGGCTTAGCCTTTTGCCTCGGTGATGCTCTTCAGGATTATGCTTGCCGGAACCTCGTCTGTGTTCAGTACGTATTTCTTGTCGGTTGTGCCGATCTCAATATCGTTGCCTTCCGTGACATCAACCTTGCTGATGCTCTCGAGGGGTACGTTCATGGTTATGTTGTATTTCTTGGACAAGAATCCCTTCACGTTCTGGAAAATCAGGCGCTTGTTAGAGATAATTAGATACCCTCTTCCCCCGTCGAGGTTACCGGGGTAACTTTTCTGTATGGCATCGCCGGGCTCTAGGGCCTTCTCCGCTTCCTTGTACCAGTTTTGCGTCATT
>CAZCKR010000002.1:5053-41611 GCA_964499305.1 uncultured Candidatus Bathyarchaeia archaeon
GGCATCGCCGGGCTCTAGGGCCTTCTCCGCTTCCTTGTACCAGTTTTGCGTCATTTTTGGTCAGGATGGAGATTCAGGGGCCGTCCATTAAATGTTCTAGTATTGTTGTATATACGCGTATATGGAATAATACGGGTGTCAACTTATTTTCATCGATGGTTGAGCTTTGAGTAGTACGTTAATCGTCATATCCGTGAGCGGATCGGCTCAATCAAGTCATGGTGGAAGCTGAGGAGGTAACATTTGAGCCTAACTTTCCTCAGGCTTGTATGCTCTATCGATGATGATCTCTGCAATGTCTGCGGCGTACTCGCTTATCCTCATGATGTTCTCCCTGATGGCGAAGAGCTCGAGAAACACGGCTCTGTCGTTGATCCCGAAGCTAGGAAGTGGGCTGATCTTCCTCAGAAGCTGACGCACCTTCTCTTGGTTATTTATGATGTTGTTGGTATCATGTACCTTCTTTAAAATGAAGCACTCCACCGCCTTCTCGTAGGAGTCGAACGAGAGGCGTGCCACCTCGATGAAGACAGCCCAAACACGCAGGGGTATAACGCCTTGGTGCTCGACCAAGTTTACCAGGTGCTGAGCGATGTTCGTGGTGTGGTCGGCGACACGCTCTATCCTGTCAACGAGGTTCTGATAGTCAAGGCAGTCGAGAATATCCAGCCCCAGGTTCCCGGCGAGGGAGGGGGTAATGGCGGCACACCGTATTAAACGGATCAGGTAGAACATGAACTGGTCCACGTCGTCCTCCAAGGACAGAACTGAGCCTGCGAGGTCGCTATCCCAACTCTCCATGGCCACGAGTATGTCCTCACACATCGAGAGGGTGATTAGGTGCATTCGGTCCAAGCCCTGCTCTACAGACGCCATGGACTCATCCATTAGGGTCTGGAGGATTACCTCGCTTGCGTGGGACTCGATGATCCTCAGGTAGAGGGACTTCACGACGTACCTGATGGCTTTTTGTTGTTTAGTTGTGAAGATCTTCTTCGATGTGAGCTGGATCGTGCTGTAGCCGTTGAGATAGCACCCTATAACGATGCGTATGATGGTGTCTTCTTCCTCGTCGGGCTCGATGACGACGATCTTCCTCTTCTCCCTTTCCCCCGTCCGCATGGTGGGGTGTACCACAAGCGAGAGGTCGCGAAGGATCTCGAGTGATACGACGTCTCCCCTGTCCACGTTGTTCATCTTCAGCCAGTCCTTGGGGAGAGAGATGACGAGAGACGACTTCCCCAGAGCCATGATCTTCCTGTTTTCCATCGCATGTATTCTATAAGGAAATACTAATATAACCTATACTCATAGCCCCCTAAGCTGAAACAATATATATCGGTATAGATAAAACCCTATTTCTCAGACATAGTCCTGAGGATTCTATCAGCATCGCATAAACGATCCTCAGTGTCGGTGTCGAAGAACGTGTACAGCTCCGGGTCAACGCTCCTCAACTGATCAACAGGGATCAGTGACACATCATCGAGGCTCAGGAAGATCATCCGAACCCGTAGATCACCTTCTCTGTAGAGTCGCTCGGCCTCCCCGAGCGCGGACTCGACGTTATAGACTGCTACGAGAGGTTCTATCCAGCCGTTGGGTTTCTCGAACACAGCGCCGTCGCGGCCCTCAGCCTCGGCGAACAACATCTCCACCGCCTCGTCGCAGATGAACGGCATGTCACATGCGACGGCGAGCGCGTACTCACCCTTGCAGCATGATAACCCCGTCATAAGGCCGACGAGAGGAGAGCCCTCAGGGTACATGTCCGTGACGACGCCGTCTACGACTTGCCCATATTTTTCCTTCTGCTCTTCCGAGGCAACGACGACGATGACCTCGTCTACATGGTCACGGATCTTGTCAACGATGTGGTTGACGAGGGGCTTACCCGCGAGGAGACGGAGACCCTTATCCTCCCCCAGCCTCGTGGAGGAGCCCCCAGCTAACACGATCCCTGACCTTGTCAATACGCGTCTATTCCTCCTCGTCCACACGCAGGGTTTCCTCTCGATCCTTAAGGGCATTGAAACCCAGAATTTTAACTTTAACAGATGAAGGGATCATATGCGTAGCAACGATCTTCAAACAAGTGTTCTTCCCTGAAATGCTCGTAGGATTCAACGCCGCTGGGGCGTATATCATCTCCTCGACCTCAATCGGAACGGGGATGGCTATTACCAATCTGCGGCTTTCAGGGATAACGGTTTTCTCTACGGTCACAGATATCTCCTCCACGTCCTTGAAGTTAATCTGAAGCATATCTTTCAATGATCCTAAGTACAGGCCTTACGAGACCCGATATCGGGCCAATAGACTCGGTGATGATCCTTATATCGTGAACATCACTTTTCGATAAAGCCCCTAGGACGACCACCCCTGCAAGATAGATCACGAGGACAAGGACCCCGCCCGAGAAGAGTTCAAACCAGGGATTCCAAGATACCAGAGAAAACAAGTAAGTAGCCGCTACGAACCCGGCGAAAGACGGAATGAACGTCTTCACAGTGGCCTGATAATCCGGGGAGAATCCAAACTCATTCTTTATCGACCAAAGTGTAAACATCGTCCCGACCCTAGGGGAGAGAAGTTCTGATACCAGAAGTCCAATTACTCCATATCGTGGAACGAGGACAATGTTTAATGGAATGGTGACAAGGTTCTGGACCAGATTAATTTTAAGGGTGGTCTTGGTCATATGCTGGCTATTTAACAACCTATGATTACTTAGAGAGCCTAGGCCGGTGAAGAAGAATAGGGCGAGATAGAGCTTCATGTAGAGGGCGGCCTGAGGGTAGTCGTGCTCGTAGAGTATCTCGATGATCTGGGGCGACATGGCGATTATCGCCGCGACCATGGGGTATACGATGAGGGACGTGTACTTGATGGACGCCCTATAGACGTACTCCAGGTCCTCCTGCTTGTTCTCGAACTTGGAGAACAGCGGCAGCATAGTCTGGGAAATAGGAGTAACGACGAAGCCCAGGAGGGCTGAGAACCTCGTCGCGACGCTATAGTTTCCGATGAGGTTGTCGGCTACGAACTGGGAGAGCAGATAAATGTTTATGTGGGGCCTGATCCCGGCTACGATGTTGGAGAAGAACAGCGGGTAGCCGTATGCCATCAACATTTTAATGCCTTCCACATGGGAAAGATTGGACTGCGATTTCTTCACCGACTTCCATATCATATAGACAAACACTAGGCCCAGAACCCCGGCGAACATCATCGGGCCGGCTTCCCCCAACGCGGCCCCTACAGGCCCGTAACCCAGATAGACGAGGATAGGCCCGGTCAGGCTCTTCAGGATCGAGTAGAGGATAGAGTGGTAGCTCTTCAGGGACATTCGTTCGTAGCCGATTATCACCGCCCACGACGTGGTGACGAGGGATTGACCAAGGATCGCGATGGAGAAGACCTTGACTAGCACCTCTATCTCTGGCTCATGAAAGACCTGTTTCGCCAAGAATCCGGCCGAGAGGTATGTGGCGAATGAATAGAAGAGGCCAAGGGCAACGCTAATGATTAGCCCAGATTCTATTAGGAGGCGCAGGTTCTCGTTCTTCCTCTCGTATCTGAACTGTGAGAGGTACTTGGTGAGGGCCTGATCTGTGCCAACGTTTATGAGGAGATACGCTACCCCTATCGGGGCCTGAGCGATCGAGACTATGCCGAAAGTTGTGGAGCCTAGGACCCTTGAGACGTAGATCATCCCAAGGGCGACGATGAGGGTCGACGCGACCTGCCCCATCACGAGTATGAGGCTTCCCCTTGCAGATCTCTTCAGAATCTTTGAGAGCTCACGGTCCAGAATTTTTCCCTGCCTGTTCCTCTTCAATACCGATGTTAGCCATTTTATCTTTGTCTAGTCTCTTTGACGACGTTATTATAGTTATGTTAGTTTAGTGCGCCGTTTCGTCGCGAAATTGCGGCTTCTAGTGGGTTTTGTTTGTTCAGTTTGTTGCGAAGATGTGTTTCTCATGTTTTTTCTGGTTGTTTGGGTGGTATGTATTTAATTATATGTTATTTACTCTCATATGTTGAGGATAACGGTAGGGTTGTAGCATCATGTACGGAGACCTTTCATCCGAAGTCGTTCACTGCCCAAACTGTAACGAGGACGTACCCAAGACGCTGTACTGCCTGAACTGCGGGTACCCCCTCTACAAGATAGAGCAGGAAGAGAAGGCCGAAGTTCAACCGGAAGCAGAGCCCGAGGCACTCGAAGTCGTAATCCCTGAGGAGCCGGAGGTCGATATGAGTATTGAGATTGAACAACCAGAGGAGACTTTCGTATTAGAGGAACCAGAGCATGAGACGAAGCCAGAACCCGAGCTAGAACCAGAGCTTGCTGAACCTGAGCCAGATCTAGAACCGGAACCTGAGCCAGAGCTTGAGCCAGAACCCGAGCCGGAACTAGAACCAGATATCGAAATCGAGACGACGATAAAAGTAGAGGAAGTGGTGGCTGAGGAGGAGGCTCCGCCTGAGCAAGTGAAGCCAGAAATCCACGTCGAAAAACTTGAGGAGGAACCCATGGAGCCGACCGTGGAGGAAGAACCAGTAGAAGCCGAGCCTATGCTGGACATGGAGACCGAGGCAGACATAGTTATGGACGAGGAAGAGCTCGAAATGGAGCCAGAGCCTGAGGAAGAGGCCATCGAAGAGCCCCATGAGGAGGAGCTAGAGGTGGAGGAACCCGTCGTAGAGGAACCAGAAATAGAGGAGGAGGCTCCCCTGCCTGAGGTCGACGAGGAGTCAGTTATTATGGAACCCGAGGAACCGGAAAAGATTGTTGAGTTCATGGAAGAGGAACCGGAGTTGATGGAAGCTATCAGACTTGAATTCGCGCCAGACCCCCTGACCAAAGAGGTCATGGACAACCTTGCCAAGAACATCACCCTAAAGATTAGGCTCGTACGTCTGCTACGAGACGGCCAGGTGAAGGAGGAGACTTTCAAGAAGCTCTTCGACAGCTACGTCGAGCAGGGGCGGATCTGGGTCAGCCGCCGGGACGACACCGTGAGACGGTTCAAGGCAGACATCGAGAGGATGGATGAGTCCCTGATAACCGCGCGTAAGGACTTTGAGCTGCTTGAGATCAGGAGGAATATTGGTGACGCCGACGATGAGGAGTATAAGGTTAAGGCGCCCGCCTATAATTGGGACATGGAGCACCTTGAGAGTGAGATAAAGAACCGTAAGGGCGGCGTCCTTTATGTAGCGAACCTCAGGAAGCTTGTGCCCGAGGAGGAGATCGTCGAGCTTGAGAAGATGGCTGACACGGACTACGGCGAATTGGACAAGTTAGAGGACATAACGGCTGACACGATAGCGAAGATGAAGGAGACCCTCGCGGAGTCCCTCAACATCCTCAACTCATAGTCTTATACCATAAAAATCAAGTAAAACCACATTTTCAAGTAAAATCACATATTTTTTACTAATTTTAATCCAAATATCCGCATTAGGCAGTGAAAAAATGGAGCGGGGATACAGATATGGAATAGAGATTCACATTCCACGACTCGTAAATTCGATGGAAAGCGACCTCAAAGCAGCCATGGATAAAAGACACAGATCAGTGATCGTAAACCCAGGTGACGTAGAGTTCATCGACATAGTGAGCCAAGAACTTCTTGGTAACGACTGCTACGGTCTAGCCTCAGACATGATCATCACGTCTGAACAAAACAGATCGAGTCATATGCCGGTCGAGGGATCTAAAGACACACTGAATCGACTGATGACTCTCCAGAAGGCTCTAAGACAGCAGGACATAAAGGTGGGCTATACTAAGAAGTTAAGCAGGATCTGATCGGTGTTCAAGGCGTAGACGCCGAGTCGTCCAGTCTAGCTTCGGGTGGTACTTTGCTAGATGAATCCATTGTTCTCTGTTCATTATAGAAAAAGAATAGAGTCACAGACAAGATGACGACCGCCAGGACCCCTAGGACAAGGTAACTGTATGATATCCTAGAAATCGACGAAGCCAGCATATTACTCACAAAGGGGATGGAAACATAGACCATTACGCTGAGTAAGGCGGAGGCAAACACGAGTCCAATCGTCAAGATGCTCTGTTTCACGAATATCTCCTGGACCCGACTATCGTCGGCTCCTCTCTCCACAAGCTCCCGGCTGGTCTCCTTGAATCTCGACGTGAAGAGAAGGGAGATGTAACCTACAAGTATGACGACTCCTGTGAGGAAGACCATGGCTGGGCCCCGCGTGGGTTCAAGTATCTGAGGCTTCTTTATGAGGTTCATCCAGTTAAGCTTAGAGAAGCTCAACGCCTCAGGAGAGATGAGCACGAGGTTTATCTCGTATATATCAATCATGTTCTCCGGTTTCCCGATGGCGTAGTCGTAGATAACGACAAGGAACACTATTGCGCTTACCAACAAGGGTACGATCTTTGTAACATCCGTGGTGGATATCGTCAGGATGTCGTACATGGCTAAAACCCTGTTGATTAACTGGCTAACTGAGTCGTACAGGGAGGATGCGAAGAAGGAGTTGATCGCGAGGTAGCTGCTCCCAATGGTAATCAGGACCTCGTATACCCTGATCAATGCGCCGCCCCTGTTCATCTCCTTCCCACCTGAGCGAGGAGCACCTCGGTGATCGATTGGCGAGTCGGGTGCCAGTTCACTGCCATCAAGCCGAGGCCTCTTAGCTTTTTCAGATACGCGTTCTCTTGGTACTCCAGAAGTTGGGCTGCGGTCTTGTCGCCTCTCTTCCTTACAGTGAGGCTGTAGCCGGAGACGTTGACGACCATGATGTTCGGGCTCTGCCTCCGCGCCTTCCTTGTGTACTTCGTGAGCTCCCTCACGCCGGAGACTAGGCTGTCAAAGTTATTGTCATGGACGCGGGTAACTATGACGAATAACGGGTTGGTGCCGTGGAGGTGACCCCTGACGTACCCCACGGTCTCATGGAGGCTGTAATATGTAGAGGACATCTCGGTGTCCAGCATCATCCTATGGACCCTATACAGCTGTATCTTACCGGTTTCAGGGAAAAGCAGGACGCCCCTTCCGATACCTGTGTGTCCCGGCTTCTCCACTTGTACAGAGTCTCCCTGATCTTGTTCTCTGAACCTACCTGAGAGATGCCTTACTTTGTCGCCATCCCTTACACCGCTTTCGCTGTTGTATAGAGCCAGACCCAGCTTGCACTGTCTGGATATATAAAACTCCGAGAGACCGAGCACGGCCTGGACGGCGTACTCGAAGCTATTACGCAGATCCGTCCCCAGGCTTAGCGAGGTTGATGTGTCGAGGAAGATGAAAACTACGCGTCGTCCCTCTTTCTCGTACTCGTTGACTGTGGGTACGTGCTGGACGCCGCGGTAGTTCCTCGCCGTGGCCTTCCAGTTTATCTGCTTATAGGAGTCGCCCCAGTTGTAGTCCCTGAGCTCCTTGAAGTCGGTAGTGGGTACGCCGATCTTGATCCTGGACTCCGCGGGCATGGGAATCTTGGTGAAGATCTTCTGCTGGCGTATCCTCTTGATCCTTAGTCCCTTGGGCTTCACGATCAGCTCCTGTCCCATAGGGAAGACGCCTGACAGCGTAGGGGTCATGTACATGGGGTGCCTAGCCTCCCAGTTCAACCGGTTTAGCTGGTAGGTGCCCCTCCTGGTGCATTTCACCCTGTACCTCAGCTCGATCTCCGTGGGCCTGGGCTCCTTCCAGAACACCTGGAAGTTGTTGCCTCTGAGAAGCTCGAAGCTAGGTGGCAGCTCCTCCCCGAGGGTCACGAGGCCCCACCCCGCTCGGACGGTGACGCTTCTCGAGATCTCCAGCTCTTCGTCGACCTCGACGCTGATGGATTCCTCAAATGGAGGAATGGTGAGCTCCTCTGGGCTCTCTATGAGGAGGGAGATGACCACGAAGAAGAGAGGTATGAGCCCCAGATAGATCAGAATCATGTTACCGGTGGCCATCCCAGTCAGGATGAAGCCGAAGGAACTCAGGCTGAGCCTCAGGGGGACACCTGTAAGCATGGCACTCTACCTGCGCACGATTTCCTTGGGGGCCTCCACCTTCTCCAGCACCGAGCTCACTATGGACTCGGGAGTGACTCTGTCATCGAGGGCATACTCGAGCTTCATTATCATGCGGTGGGCCAGGGCGTCGACGGCATACATCTTCACGTCGTCCGGTATGACGTAGTCTCTCCCATTCAACGCGGCGTTAGCCCTGGATACCTTGAACAGGCTGAGCCCGCCTCTTGGGCTGGAGCCCACCTCGACGTAGGGGCTCTGACGGGTGGCCCTCACGATCTTGGATATATACAGGTATATCTGGTCGTCCACATAGACCTCGGTCTCTACATGGTCTTGAAGCTCCCTGAATGCCTCCGTGGTCATCACGCTGTTGATGAATTCGGTTGGATCATCCTGTCTCCAACTGGATCTCCGTCTCAGTATATCCGCCTCAAGCTCCTCCGAGGCCACGTAGCCTGTGGACAGCTTGAGTTGGAAGCGGTCGAGCTGAGCCTCGGGGAGTGGGTACGTCCCCTCCAGCTCTATAGGGTTCTGTGTGGCGACTACGAAGAAAGGGCGGTCAAGCGGGTATGTCTCTCCCTCGATGGTGACCTGTCTCTCCTCCATGCACTCCAGCAAAGCGGATTGAACCTTCGGCGGAGACCTGTTGATCTCGTCCGCCAGCAGTATATGGGTGAATACTGGGCCTTTCTCGAGGGAGAACTCTCCCGTGTTCATACGCCATATCTTCGTCCCGATGATGTCGGCTGGCATCAGGTCCGGCGTGAACTGGACCCTGCCCCAGTCACACCCTGTGGCCTTCGAGAACACCTTTGCCAACAGGGTCTTACCCAGGCCGGGGTTGTCTTCGAAGAGTATGTGGCCGTTCGCTAGTGCAGCGGCCAGCACCTTCTCAAGGAGCTGTCTGTCCCCGACGAAATATTTCTGCACAGTGTCGAGGATGCTGTCGCATGCGGTCTTGACTTCGTGGATCTGCATCCATTATACCTCCAACGATGGTTCTTCCTCGGCCTCCTCTGCTTCCCTCTCGCCCGTTAACGGTTTTAACTGTATGGAGCCGAGTACTGTGTTAATGATCTTCCTTCTCCTCTGGTTGTTCAGCTTGGCCACGTTGTCCGCCTGCCACGGTAGCCCTATCTTCGGTGGTTCCATGTCGCCGTACTCCACGAGCGGAGTGAGCGTGTTTGTGATTGCGTAAGCCTCTAAACCAGAGTTCCTGAGCAGGAGCGTGAGGTGGATTATCAGCTCGTTCTTCTCGCCGTGGACGATGAACCTCTCGACCAGGTCCGAGAGGTGGTCGAGCTGCGAGTCCGTGTGCATGTTAACCTGCTGCAGATGCCTCCGCCATGTCCCGGTAATGTCCTGCCTGACGAGTGATTCCTCCGCGTAGCGCTTCATGCTTCGGTAGCTAATATAGAACCCCAGGCATACGGCGGCCCACTCTCCGATCACAACGTACTGGGGATTAAGGCCTGAGAGCTCAAGGAAGTAATTCCGGACAAAGAAGAGGTAGTATATAAAGACGAAGTTGAGCAGCGTCACCTTCTCGATCTGGCCGCCTATCCTGCTGCCAAGATACTCTAAGTAGGGGTTGGGGTGGTTCTTGAAAACGCCCGTGAGGGAGAGCACCGCCGTTATGGCAGTGCTAGCTATGATAACGTTGTTCACTGGTTCAGCCAGCCCCGCTCTGATAATTGGCAGCAGGATGCCGGAGAAGGGTGAGTCTAGGACCAGGGCCTCGAAGAAAGGGTAGATGTTGAGCCAAGTCCGGCTCCCCAGAAACCCTATGAATAAAATGTAGATGCTTGTGAGTATGGACTCGAAGATGTAATTGATGTCCCTGACGTACATGCTCAGTATGTCATGGAGAGCCGAGAGCATCGTCGCGAACAACAGGAAGGCCGTCAGGGGCTTCACCCAGCCCGGGACGAGGCTCCAGTCGGCCGCAAAGTAAAGGAAGGCGGTGTAAGCCACCGTGTTCAAGCCCTCGGACAGCCTATCCGTCGCCTTCCCGACGAGGAGCTTATCGGCGATGACGCTGGAGTACTTCATGCTAAGGAAAGCTATGAGGGGGACCCCAAGGAAGGAGAGGCTGAGCGTGACGTCGTACCCAAGTATGTCCAATGGAATAATGGTTTCCTGCAACACTAGGAACCAGATGGTCACCGTTAGAAACGCGACGTATACTACCGAAGGCAGAACGATCTCTTTAGCTCTCTTCTCCATTAAAAGCCTCCTCAAACTCTATCTTGGCGAGGTAGAATCTCTCGTAGCTTTCCCTCGCTATGGGGTGAAGGCTGTAGTTAGCCTCCTCGAATATGAAGGTCATCTCCCCTAGCGCGCCATGTGTCTCCGCAGGTGTCTGGGTCTTAAGGTAGCCCAAGAGCTCCCGCGCAGTGTAGTTGTCCTCGATCTTGTCGAACCTCTTCCGCGCGTCCCTGAACTTGGTGTTGAAGAGGTCGATGATCTCCTCACGGTAGTCGACTATCTTTACAGCGAGCTCAGTGTTAAGCTCCTCGACGCGGTAACTAGCCAATATTTTCAGGCTCCCAGTGGACGGGGTGACCGTGGTGATCGCCGACAGACCCTCTTCTCCGGTGGATACCACTCGCGGTTCACTGTCTATCTCCATGTCTATCTGGGCGTTCACTATCGGGTAGCCCTCAACCGTGGTTAACTCCACCGAGACCTCAAGTTCCTCGTTGACACCCCAGACGTTGGGGAACGGGGTCTGTATCTGGGGCATCGAGATGGTCAACCGGGTCGACCCAGTCTCTGACTCGGCTACGCTTATAGGCTGCTCCGGCGGCGCCCTCTGTTTCCTCCTCATCTGTAGATAGACTAGGGCGCCTACACCTACGAGGGCTAGGAAAACGGCTGCCGCCTGCAGGAACGGGAAAGATGTCGGCGCGAGCACCGTTAAAGTAGTCATTGCGGAGGCAGCCGTGTAGAGTTCTTCACCCGGATACGAAGCGGACAACGTCATTGTGGTGTCCTCTGGCTCGGAAAGCCTGAAACTGAACTCCGCCACACCGGCGCCGTCCGTGGCTGCCGTGAGGTTCTCGGTATTTTCGCCGCAGAGGTAGAGAAGTGTCAAGGGTCTGCTCCACAAGGACTCGCCGTGGTCGTCCCTGAGCACCACCTTGACGACATGCTGCTGCCCAGCCTGGACCTGCTGTCTTGACTCAAGGCTGATCCTTGGCCTCGCCTTCACGACGGCGGATGAGTCTACTCTCTGTTGGTTGCTATGAAGCGTGAACCCCAGGGGGATCTCACCCAACTCGTGGTCGATGGGCGGCCTGTAGGAGATGAAGAACTCGCCCACCTCGTTAGTCACTGTGGAGATCTCCTTGTCCTCCAGCCGTAGGGTCAGTGTCTCTGAGTCACCAGGGATCTCGTCGGCGTGGACCCTGCCTCTGATGACCGAGTTCTCGCCCCTGACCAAAACGATGTCTCTCGTGGGTGTGATGGTAAGGGGAATCGACTCAACATATGTACTCTCGGATGTTCCAAGATGGTACTCTGCGCCCTCGTACGTCATCTCCACCATGAATGCGCCTGGTTCATCGAAGATTCCCGTGAGTCTAATGCGGCCCTCGCCGTCGGTGACCTTGTTGTAGGTCTCTGCCCCTGCGGTGAATGTGCACTGGGCTTCAGGGAGAGATCTGCTGGTCTGCTTCTCCACTAGAGTGCAGGATATGTTGAAGGCTTGACCGGTGATGACCTTCTCGGGCACGTCGTATGTGAACTCGGTCTCCGTGTAGCTCACTATCGGTGGATCGCTCCAGGAGTCTAGGTACGCCTCGTTCTCCAGTGTGTGGGCGTCCACGTTGTACTCGCCCCCGGGGAGACCAAGTGGGAAGAGACAGGTGACGTTGAACCTGCCGTCGACAACCACTCCTCGACCAGTCAGGGTGCCGTCCCCGGATTTCTCCTTCTTCAGGTAGACGAGGACGTCTAGCCCCTCGACGTCGTTTCCTTGGTCGTCCACGACGGTGCCGGCCACGGTGAAGTATGAGCCTACGAGGACATACTCGTCCTGGTGTGTGATCGTGGTGTTTGTCGGTGTTCTGTTCGACGGCTCCTCGGGCGTCCAAGCCTCTCCGGCGGGGGTCGCATCGAAAACGATCCACCCGAGGTCGTCGAAGAGTACCTCCGTGTATGCATGAGCCTGAGTCGTCTCCACGGACTGGGTCTCGGCGGCAGGGTCGACTAGGTAACCTGTCACGAGCCGCGCGGGCACACCTAGACTCCGGGCGAGAAGAGTCAAAGCCGTGTTGAAGTTGGTGCACACCCCCTGCCTCTCATGGAATAGGAACCACTCCACCGGGTCGACGCCGCTGGGAGATCGTGTGTAGGAAAGGTTGTAAGCGTAGTTGGTCTTCAGATGGCTCTCCAGTGCCTTCACCTTGAGGGACGGCGTCTCAGCGTTACGGGTTACCTGCTCCGCGAAAGGAGTTATCAAGTCCTCCAGGGTGTCCGGCACCTGTAAATACAGCGTGCTGTTGAACGGCGTCGCCTGCTCCAGCGTCGTCTCATTGAACATATAGACCTCTGACTGCACCTCGTAGCTCAGGTTCAACGGATCGTCCACGCGGAAGAGCCCATGCTCGGGGTAGAAAGTCATGTTCCAGTCGACGACGATCTGAAGCGGGTGAAGCGGCGAAGGTATGAAGCCGCCCAAGGCCTGGGCCGGCTCCACGTAGTAATGATGCTCCTGATAGCCGCTGTAGTTACCTATGACGGAGGCCACGTACTGGCCCCAGTACGGGACGGAGAGGGAGCCGTGCATATACCATGAGCCATTGTAGTAGTAGCCAACGCCGTCCCTCAAGTAGGGTGAGCCTGTGACCCCGTAGATCCTGAAGACCTCTTCACCCGTCGTAGGTACATCGCCTTCGACAGGTAACTCTTCGCTGTCGTCATAGGATGGTCCAGGAATTCCACCCGTCTCGTTGAAGCCTCCGAACTCCTCGATCATGGACAGCAGGTCTGCGCCAGGTGTGGCGTCGAAGATTATCCAGCCCAGGCCCTCGAAGGGGACCTCGGTAAAAGCGTGAGCCTGGATCGGGTAAACGTCTTGCAGCATGGTTTCGGGATCGATGTAGTAGCCTCCCACAAGCCTCGCGGTTATGTTCAGGCATCTGGCCATCATGGTGAGAGCCGTGTTGAAGTCGGTGCAGACCCCCTCCCCGCTCTCGTAGAGGAACCACTCAAGGGGGTCCACTCCGGGGGGAGCGTCCGGGCAGGTCAAGTTATAGTCGTAGTGGGTCTCAAGGTACTCCTCCAGGGCTCTAAGCTGCTCGTACGGCGTCGACGCGTTGCCGACTATCTCCTCGGCAAGCGCCGTTAGGTCGTCCTCGATCTCCTCGGACACTTCAAGGTAGTCGGGTAGATACACGACGTCGCATTCGTCGAGGAGGTCGTCGCTGTAGCTGTACTTTATGTAGGTGAGGTTATAGGCGTCTATGCCCGCCTCGCAGCTGAACACCATCTCGTCGCCGTAGTAGGTGACCAAATCGGTGAGGTTGAGGCCGATTGTGTTGGGAGCCGTCGGGATGTACGTGCCCAGATCTGTCAGCGGCTCGACGGTGAAGCTCACCCGCACGAGAGAGGCGTTAACATATATATCGGGCCAGAGAAGCTCACCCGTATATGTGATGGGGTCGGACGGCGAGGAGCCCCAGAGTCCGGAGAGATACTTGTCGTAGGCCATGAGCCTCAGGTACTTTGTGCCCGTGGAGCCCCTCACCCTGAAGATGGGATCGGCTTCACCCATCTCTATGTCCGGCTTCTCCAGCTTCGTGGACTCGGGGTTAGGCGTCGGGGATACCTCTGGCTTCAGACCGGGCAGGCTGGGCGTCTGGAGCTCCTCCAAGGTCGGGACCTCGCCCAGCGAGTCGATGGAGAGGGATAACAGTAGGACGGATAAAACAATACACGCTAAGACGATAACGGTCTTGTGAATACGCTGCAAATAGCCCGTCCACCATGATATTCGAAGTCGAACGCGATATAAGAATTCTAGAGGAATGAAATAGATCACCTAAAGTCTAATTTATTTCGATCCATGAAGCTGATAGCCTCAGTTCTAGTGGTTGTCCTGCCAAGTACCTTTAGCTAATAATGTAAGAGGCGCGTTAATGTCACAATGATAAACGTGGATATCGTTCTCTACAAACGATTACGGTGCATAAATATATAGAGCCGCTACTTTAGCCCAATTAACTAGCATCTTACCCTCAAGTTCATATTCTAACAACCATTAAGTATACGTGATTTACATGTCTGCAGGGGCG
Source organism: uncultured Candidatus Bathyarchaeia archaeon (assembly GCA_964499305.1). Lineage (GTDB taxonomy): Archaea > Thermoproteota > Bathyarchaeia > TCS64 > TCS64 > RBG-16-57-9. The sequence continues at coordinate 19,367 of CAZCKR010000002.1, forward strand.
CGTAAGCTCTTCAATCCGTGGAACATAGCATTGGTTACGCTACTAGTGGGGTTGATGCTGGGGTATCAGGTCAACGATGTGTTATCGTCAGGCAAGATCAACAGTTTCCAGGAGACGGTTGACGATCAGAGCGCCACGATTACATCGTTGGAGCAGCAGGTAGCTGTGCTGCATGAGAACTACACCAAAGTTCAAGACGATCTAGCGCAGGTCACGAAGGTCTACGAGACCCTCCAGAACCACGCGGTCCTGAGGAGCATATACGACGAGCTGCTGGAGGACTACGAGGACGCGACCCAGGAGCTGGACGACGCCAATGACATGGTGTATGAACTCGAAGACCAGGTCAGCGATCTCGAGTACGAGGTAAACGAGCTCGAGGAAGAGTATGATGAGCTTCAGGAGAGTTATTTCAAGTTGTGGAACGAATACAACAAAATCAGGGTCTTGAGCTGGACATACCTCGTCGTGAACGGCTTGGAGGTTAACCTCACCACCACAAAACTCGAGTACGAGGCAAACACAAACGTCGAGGGCATTATAAGAATTCACCACGTCAACGGGGAGCCTTTCAATGGTACCTTCGTACTGAGAGTATGGAGTGACATTCTAAGTGTGGGCAGTAGTTCAGCCGAGAAACAGATCTACGGTGAAGCAGAATATATATTCGTTAATCCTTTCAAGTTTGGAGCGGGGTCGTATTCTCTCAGAGTCTCAACTATTAAGGACGCGGAAGGCAATGTCGTCGCCAGTTCTACACAGCTTAAGGATTACTCGATAGATGTACAAGTAGGGTAACACCGAAAGGTTCGATAAATTATCGTGGCAGACTTCAAATATCATTGGGTGTAGCAACTCTTATGCCTAGAAGGATTCTGCTTGAATGGCCTTCAGAGGATGTCACCGTACACGCGACGCTGCTTGATTATGAAGAGCCGGAACTATGTCAACTCCTATGGGGTAACCTCGAGAAGCCATTAAAGATGTTCTGCAGACACCCAGTCTCTACTGGTGAGGAGTTCAGCGCAGCCGCCCGACCACCCAAGCACCCAGTGAAGACAGGAGATGTACTCGGCAGGCACAAGCGAATGTTCTGCGAGATCGAGCCGGGGAGCATCAACTACAGCGTACACGGCGGCTACGGTGGCCTCAGCTGCTATTATGGCCCCTGCACTGAGCCCATCACGGTGAAGGGAGCGGTGGTGGCCAAAGTAGCAGACGAAGACATAGCCACCCTAAGGAGAGCCGGGGTGGCTGTGTGGAACGCCTACTACATGACACATGAGCCAATCACTATGGTGGTGAGGAGGGTGGAGTGATGGCTAGGGAATGGAGGAAGGTAAAGGAAGAGATAGAGGACGACTTGGACAGGATATTCTGGGAGGAGCCCATCGAGATCACCATGTGCAAACACGGTGTCTTCCCCAGCGGCGCCAGTGTCGGCGACCAGGTGCTCGGTAACCTCGTGTTCCTAATAGCGGACACGCAGGCGATGGGCTGGAAGTGCGCCGCACCGGCGTTGCGATCGGCTTTAGCTGACCCAGAGTTCAGCCTTGAGCAGTGCAAGAGGATGTGGAGGTACTCGACGCTCCACATAGCGAGGATGCTGGGAGACGCGGCTCCGCCGGGCTGCCCAGCGCCGTGGCTCAACTTGCCCAACCTCTACAGGTTCGCTAAGGGAATCGACGGGGCCCTTCATTCGGTGAAGACCAAGGAGGAGCTAGAGGATCTACTTTGGAGCTGGTTCAACTACGTTGACTGCCTCAACAGATGGTTCTTCCTCGTGTTCCCTTGGCACCTAGGCAAGATGTTCCCATTGGTGAAGCCAGAGGACGTAGAGAAACTAGATGCCCTCCAAAAGACGTGGAAGGAGTAGAGGCAAAGAAATGGTCACGCTGCCCCCTAGGTTATGGATCTGGGAGAAGACGTCTGGGGGAGCTGAAGGGTAGGCCTGGGTTAGATTCTTGCTGTGTTTATATCTCTATTCTGAGTTTCTTGATCTCCAGCTTCAACAGGTAAAGGGCATAGAAGATGAGGCTGCACAGGATGAGCAGCGTACCAAGGGTTAGAAAGGTGAAGGTGATCAACGCCATGGGGACGCTGAAGTAGTTAGTCAGTTGACAGTCCCTCACGAAGAGATACCCCGAGAAAAGGGAAGTAAATATGAAGAGGAGCCCAGGGAGCCCTATCATAGGCAGCGGTTTATCCTGCACCAAGAGCTTGAGGGCGACCATTATCAGCTCGAGTCCGTGGTATACCGGGTCTTTCTTGGAGGTGTTCTCCAAGCCCTCGTAGCGTATGGTGGCCGGGACCTCCATTACGCGTAGACCGAACTTCCGGGCTATGGAAAGCTGCTAGGTCTCGACGCCGAACCCGTCCTCGCTCATATCGGTGAACAGCCTCAACGCGTCCTTGTTGAATGCGCGGAAGTCGCTCTGGGTGTCCTTGACGCCGTCATTCGCGGTCTGGCTGAACGCGTTCACGATGGACACCCCGACTCTACGGTAGAGCGGCGCGTCGGTGGAGGAACCTGCGACGTACCGGGAGCCTATGACGAGGCCTGCCTCACCGTCGAGTATAGGCGCGACGAGGCGCGGGATGTCTTCTGGGTTATGCTGTCCGTCTGCGTCCATCATGACTATGACGTCGGGGGCTATCCTGTCCGCTAACCGGAAACAAGTATGGAGAGCTCTGCCTTTCCCCTTGTTGGATGGGTTTCTGACGACAGTAGCCCCTTTCCTTCTGGCTATCTCGTTGGTCTCGTCTGTTGACCCGTCGTCGCATACGATGACATGCTCCACGTGTCTGAAGACCTGATCTAGTATTTTGCCGATGTTTTTTTCCTCGTTATAGGCTGGGATGCATACCAGGATGAATGGTTTGAGGCTCTCGTACTCGGAGTGCTGACTCATTACGTCTATGAACTGCTGGGACACGTGGGATGCCTCGTCTCTTGGTGTTCGTGGAACAGTATTCCATATTAGAGTGTGAGTGTAATCAGGCGTAACAACTAGGACGGTATGCGCCGCTTCTCTTTGGTTCAGATAAAAACGTTGGGGTCCGATTAGCTGTCTGTTTCTTTGAATACCTCGTCTCCTTTACGGACTCTGTCGCTTACCTTCAGCCCGATGGAGTCTCCGGCGCCCGCCTCCTCGACTGCTTCATGCATTATCTGCATGGATCTGACCACCTGCGTGAACTCGGTGGTGGCGCCCCTCACTGTTATCTTATCCCCGACCTTCAACGTCGAAACCAGCTCAACTACTGCCACCCCTATGTTTGTGTAGTAATGGCTTACATCACCAATTTTCACTAAAGGTTCCGGCATAGATAGAGATTGGTTGAAGGACGTTAAATGGTTTCCGGGAGATATCTCTGGTTTCCGAGTGCCTCTGATAAACACGATTTAGGTTTATATGCTCGGGAACTCAAGATTTGAGGATTTATTAAATTGAAAAAAGGAGGTTTTGTGAATCAGTTTACCATGCTTTTTTCAGCAGACTTAACCCGTTTCCCCCGATAACTTTGGCTATCTCTGTGTCGCCGTATCCGTTTTTTATCATCCAGCGGCAGACGTTCTGGAGGCACTCGGTGGGGTTCTCCATGCCTCGGACGTACTTGAGCTTCTTGAGCTGCTCCACGTTCATGTCGATGCCGAGGTACTTGGCTTCCTTGCCTTTTCCTGGATGTGTGTAGTGGCCGAGGCCCAGTTTGCCGTGCTGTTCTAGGTTGGTGAGGTAGAGGCCCACGTGGTCGCCGTAGTTGGAGTCGGGGCCGCAGCCAACGTGGTCGACGCCGACGAGGTCTATGCAGTACTCGATGTGCTCCATGTAGCTATCGATGCCATGCAGCGGGTGCTTCTCGGTGACGGTTAGGTTCGGCGCCGCCTCTATCGCCATGACGCCGCCGCGCTCGGCGAGTGCCTGGATGACCTCGTCGGGAAACATGCGGGTTGTAGGGGTGAGGGCCCGTGCGCCGGCGTGACTGACTATTATGGGGTCTTTGCTTAGCTCGATGACCTCCAGCGCTGTCTGGTCGCTGGTGTGGCTGACGTCCACGAGGAAGCCGAGCTTGTTCATGCGGACTAGAGCGTCGTAACCGAAATCGGTGAGGCCTCCGTCCAGGTGCTCCTTGAGGCCGCTGCCGAGCATATTGCTCTCGCTGTAGTTGACGCCTATGCTGCGGACTCCGAGGCCGTAGAGGACGTCGAGGCGGTCCACCTCGTTTTCGATGCAGCTGGCTGACTCGAGGACGGCTACCCACGCGAGCTTGCCTGTCATGTGGGCGCGCTCGATGTCCTCAACCCTTTTACAGTGGATTAGGAAGTCTTGGTGGGCGATGTCGCAGAGCCTCATGCCAAGGTCGTGGAGGGTGCTGTTCCAGTCCCAGCCGTGTTTGGTGTTGATGAAGCTGCTGCCGTCCTGCATGTTGTCGAAGACGCAGTCGAGGCCGCTGGCTGCGAGGGCCTCGTATGCGAGGAAGTTGCGGCCTTCCCTGTCGAAGTCCCTGTTCTCCAAGGGGTTCTCGGGGCTGACGTCGGGGTGGGCGTGGAGGTCTATGACGATGCTACTCTCCATGACTGCCTCGAAGCGTTCCTCCTCCGTCTTGCTGAGGGGGACGGGGTCCCACCACTCGGGGATCACGGCTCTGCGGAGCTTGAACTCCCGGTAGTCTCGGCTGGGCTCAAGGTACTGGTAGGCTTTGTAGCCGTCGTACTTCTTGTTTCGACCCATGTAAATCGGTGAAGCCTATGTTCGGAGACTTATTTAACAGGATAGGGGGCCTCGTCTTTTAGGTTCGTGTGCGAAGGTTAATCTTATTTCTATACCGGAGGATATGGAACTGATTCATCATGCTTGACAACAATGTCGTAGAGAATATCGAGAGGTTCGTTGAGTCCGAGCTTGCCTGTAGAAAGCACCCTGGCTCCAGTTTATCGGTAATACAAGGCGGGGAGGTGGCGTGGGCCAAGGGTTTCGGCTACGCCGACATCGACGAAAAAGTGCGGGCCGAGCCAGAGACAGTTTACAGGTGCGCGTCGGTGACCAAACCCGTAGTCACCGTCGGCCTCCTCCAGCTCATGGAGAAGGGTATGTTCGATCTAGACGACGAGGTGAACAGCCACCTAGACGTCAAGATCAGCGACGTGCATGGGGAGGAGCCGACCATCAGGGACCTTCTGACTCACCGCAGCGGCATGCCCACGCGGGTGCCGCCGATATACCTGATGGACGAAGAGCCCCTGACCATGAGGGGCTACATAGAGTCTGCGGCTCGTGCCGTGAGGCCCCGTGGGGAGAAGTGGGCTTACTGCAACACAGCGTACATGATAGCCGGGTACCTCATAGAGCTGTTCTCTGGGTTGACTTACGACAGGTACGTAGCCGAGAACGTGCTAGAGCCGCTGGAGATGAGCTCAAGCGCGTTCACCCTGACGCCCGGTATACGTGGCAACCTGGCTCAGGGCTACAAGCGGGCTGGGGGCCCGGAGAATCCCCTGATACCCGTCAGCCCCTACATCCTGGGCACCATGCCCGAGGACCCAGCGGGGAGCCTGTACTCCACCGTCCTCGACCTAGCCAACTTCGTCATAATGAACATGGGTGGGGGGAGGTTCAAAGGTAGGCGCATACTCAGGGAAGAAACTGTGAAGGAGATGCATCGGCTCCAAGCCCCCTCTGGTAACTCGAGGAGCGGCATGGGCCTCACATGGTTCTATAGCATCCACGATGGCCACGTCATGCTCAACCACACAGGTGGGCTGCCTGACTATACCAACAACGTCTGCTTCTACCCCCTGGAGGGGTTGGGAGTGTGCTGGCTCAGCAATCTTCAGGACGGCTCAGGCTGGAGGCCTCCGTCGCCCACGGTGCTGAGGATGGTTTTAGGAGAGAAGCCTACTTACGGCGCAGGCTTCCAGATGGTTCCCATTAACTGGGACAAGATATGCGGGGTCTACGGCGACGAGACCCGTCAAACCGTGTTGGGGGTTCGTAACGGGTATCTGACCATGGACAATACCGTGCTTCTGGATAGGATAGACGACGCGATTTACCTGGCCCACGGGCCTTCAAACGACGGGTACGAGGTTACCTTAGAGTACAGTGGGGATGGACAGGCGAAGAGCATCAGCTTCGGGACAACGACTATCCCGAGGTACACGCCGGAGACGCCCAAGGTAGACACAAGCGCCGACCTGAAGGGCAACTGGAGGGGCGAGTACTACGACTCGTCAGGGTTCCACATAGTTGAGATCAGCATAGAGGACGAGGAGAGAGCCATGGTCAAGGGGCCCCAAGGAGAGAGCGTCTCACCTAGCGATTTCGAAGCTAAGTCGGGTAAGGTCATGGGTACATTCAGTTACCGTATCCCGGAGGAGTACGCCCGCTGGGGGACCAAGGAGTACGGCAACGTCTATGTTGAGCTGTACGCCCGCGACGGTAAGCTGAAAGGAACGCTGAGCGTCGGGGCCGCGAAGACGCTCATAGAGCTGGAGAAAACCACCTAACTCCTTTTTCCGCGTCGAAGAAAATTTATTGGCTACGTGAATCTAGTTCTACGTGGTTTCTATGGGTAGCTAAGGTTATGAGAGGTTCTTGTTGGCTGAGATGACTTGGTCCAAGGTCAAGGAGGCTTTGGGTGAGACGGACATGGCCATCGTCTCGGTGAGCTCGACGGAAAAGCACGGTCCGCATCTACCTGTGAAGACGGACGCCATCATAGGGTATGAGCTGTGTAAAAGGTCGGCTAAGAGGCTCTACGAGGAGACGGGGATCAGGGTGGTCATCTCGCCGCCCATCCACTTCGGTATGTCGCTTCACCACATGTTGTTTCCTGGCACGGTGTCGCTGAAGCCAGAGACGCTGATGGAGGTACTGGCGGATGTCTTCTGGAGTCTCACGCACTACGGTTTTAGGAAAATAGTGATAGTGAACAGCCACGGAGGCAACAGGACGGTGCTGGACGCCGTCATGAGGAGGCTCTACGACAACACAGACGCAATGATATTTGTGACTTCAGGCATCCGTCATGCGGACGACGAGCTGAACGTGGCGAAGAAGACGTTGAAGGCGGGGCCTGGGGGCTCTTCTCACGCGGGGGAGACGGAGACATCGCTGATGATGGCGCTGGACGAGCACGTCAGGGTGGAAAAGATACCGAAGAACCCGGTGCCGCCGAGGTTCCCGCTGCCAGAGTTCGTAGGGTGGGGCACAGCCAAGTACACAGGCATCAACTTCACTGGGAACTGGAACACCGATGAGCTGTCGGACGACGGGTACCTGGGGAACCCGGCGAAGGCGAGCAGGGAGACGGGTGAGAAGCTGCTGGAGTACGTGGTCGGTAACATGGTTGAGTTCCTCAGGCAGGTCTCAGAGCTGGAGGCCGCTAAACGGGTAAGCCACCAGCCGCCCTAGATTTTCTCATCTTTTTTTAAAGTTTGGAATGTTTATGAGCGCTTACATGGGTGAGTTTTTTCATTCAGGTGGTTTTATCCCATGTTAATGTGCTGGGCTCTGGAGCCTTAGCTGTTAAAGGCTGCTATTCATTGCGTGGCATCTAAGGTTATCGGCTCTTCGTAAGACTTGGGGTCGTTTACCGTCTCGTAATAGGTGTCGGGGTCTTCCGGGTCGTAGAGCTCGCTGGTCCAGAATAGCATAAGCAGCTCTTCTTCTCCGACGTTGATCAGGTTGTGGGTGTGGAGGACCGATATATCTATGTAGGATGGTTTATCGCCGTCCAGAAAATAATCTTGAATGGTTTTGGTTCCCACCTTTCTCAACTGGACTAGCCCGCCCCTTGACTATACTGAACCGTTCCACCTTCCTCCTGTGGTAGTGGTTGCCTCTCTCCACTCCCGGCTTCGTCGTCGAGAAGAAGGCTTGGCCCTGGTTGAGGGACCTTATTGCCTCGAAGAGGTAGCCCCGGTGGTCCTGTTTCACGTCGTATGGGACCGGGTAGTGGCCGGGCTCGAAATACGACCTGAAGGTGTTGAACAGCTTGAGGTCGAAGGGGTCCGAGAGGTCTGGGATGACTTTCTCCTCTATGTATTGCTGCTTGAAGCCCCGGAGCTTTTGCAGGAGGTCACTTAACTTTATCTCCAGGTTGGGCGGCACCAGCATCTCGTCGGATTCCAACTCGTACAGAATCACCCGTTGGATCTTCTGCAGCACGTCGTCGATGTAGATGAGGCCGATGGGCTGATCCTTTTTTTTTATCTCCGGCTCTTGGCCGTGTGTTAACTGGTGGCAGAACGTGGCGACCACGGAGTTGTAGAAGGGCCTGCAGAAGGGGCCATAGACGTTGGGGATGATGAGCCCCGTAAACTTGGCTTCGTCCTCGTGGGCCCACGCGGAGAGGGTCTGCCTCGCGTGGAGCTTGGATCTGCCGTAGGCCGTGTCCCGGGTCTCGTGGGTCGAGGAGCTGTATATCAGGTGGGGCGTGGATCCTGTTCGTTCGAACGACGACACGAGCCCCTCGGCTAGCTGTACGTTGGTCTCGTAGACTTCTTCGTCTGGGCCGCGGTTGGCTCCGGCCAGGTGGACCACTGCGTCGCAGCGCTGGAGGAACTTGTCGAGCTCGTAGGCGTTCTTGAAGAACCTATTCTGGTAGGGGATCAGGGTCACGTCTTCGTCTGTCTTCAGGTAGCTGTGCAGGTGTGAGCCGATGAAGCCCGACTGACCTGTGATCCCGACTCTCATGTTCGTGGCCCCTGTGGGTGTCTAGGGGTTTCGTGGAACAGTATTCCATATTAGATTGTGAGTGTAGTCACGCGCGACAATCATCGCCTGTCGGTTTGTGAATTTGTGTTGTGGCTGCTTCGACAGGATGGGTCTGCCGCGCCTTTGCTGTAAACTTCTTAATGTATCTGGGTGTCGTAGTCAACACTGCCGAAGACGGTTTCCAGGTGCTCCACTATGTCTGTCAGGTGTTTATCGACGGCTTCCACCTCGGCGCCGTTGGGGCACCACGCGAAGTACAGGGGATTCTGTGTGTCGGGGGCGATGGAGGTTCTCCGCGCCGGGCCGTAGAGGACGCTGGCCAGCACGCCTTCGTCGTCTCTGAGGACTACGTCGTTCTTCTTGAGGCTCTGTTCCTCACCGTTGAGCTTGGTGTAGGGCTCGCCCTCGTCGGCTAGGTCGAATACAGGGTCGCCTTTGACGGCTTCTTGGTCGTGGCCCGAGGTGAGTATCCTGTTGCCCAGCTCCGCCATGAACATGGCGTCTACGTGGACGGACACCCGTGGGAACTTCCTCCCGGCCTTCATGGACTTTATCTGGTACTCTATGGGGTAGGTCTTTTCCCATTTGCCGTAGTAGTCGTTGTAGCTCTGTATCACGGAGTCTTCCCGGGGGTCGGGGTAGGTGTCTCTTATTTGTTTCTCTAGAGCTCTTTTTCTGTCCTCCAGCCTCTGGTCTTGTTTGGTGTTTTTCTGGTTGTATACCTTTAGGCTCCCGAACACTGCTCTGGGGTAGAGCATCTTTAGCTCGGGTCTGACAGTTATCTTCATCTCGATTATAGGTTACGTGTTTAGCATTAAAAATGCGTCATTTTGGTTTGGTACTTGATCGTGTCTAGTTTGGGGGTTCGGCGGTGTTAAACGTTACGTGGATCGACGACTTTGCTTTTCCCTTATAGTTGGTTACTTGCTATAAGCGTTTTTTCGGGTACGCGGCGGCGCCGTGGATCGACGACTCGGTGTTTCCCTTGTAATTGGTTACTTATTATAAGCGTTTTTTCCGGTAACTGATGTATCGGTTAAGTGTTTGAAACGGGTTTTACCGATATGTTCGGGCGGTGGGCGGTGTTCTGGCCTGGTTTTTTCCTTGTGGTGGTTGCTTAAGCTGTTTATGGTGCGCCTGTTTAGTTGGTTTTAGCTGTTGTCTCCTTGTTTGCTTTGCGCCGGTTCGCTTTAAGATTCCAGGTTACGTGGGAGAATTAGTAGTTCTGTGTGAGGTCTAATGTTCCATGTGCGGCGTCTCCGATGGTGCTCTGCACGCCTACGATCTTTGGGTTGTCTGGCTGCCTCGTAGGCGGTCTGGCTTGTATCTGGCTCGCTCGGCCGAGCCTGTTTCGGTTAGGCTCTTCCTCTCCACCTGTGTTTGCTCTGTAGCCTGTGTCCGACAGGGGTAGAAGACTCTATTCAATTGTATGGCTCCAGTCTCTTATCTTGAGCCCGTTCCACGGGGCTTCTCTGAGCCACTCGGAGCCTTTCAGACTCAGTATGTCGTGGTCCTCTGTGAGGAGGAGGCCTGCCTCCGCCGCCTGGGCGACTATGACGGCGTCGAAGAAGTCTATGCCCGGGGCTTTCGTGTATAACGTGTTGAATCTATGGTCGTCGGCTGGCGTGTACCTGTGGAACCGGACTTTTTCGTCTTCCTGTAGAACCTTGAGGTTGTCGCCGAAGCCTGTGTGGGCAGCCACGTAGTCCGGGTTCCTCGCGGCGAGTCTCTTTATCTTTGCCTTGCCTTCGTAGACGCTTATCTCGCTGAAGTGTATCTCGTCTACGTTAGAGAGGTACTCCTCGAAGCGTTTCAGCGTATAGTTTTCAAGTTCTATGTCTAGGCCGAGGAAGGGGAGCAGGTAGGTGGTGTCCAAGTGGACCCTGGCTCTATCTTTCCTTGAGGCGTTCAGAGAGATCCCTTCTGTGCTGCCTCATCTCCTCCGGGGTCACGGGGAGTGCCGTCCTTTTCTTCCGTAGTAGGGAGAGGCTTGTGGGCTTGGGCTCTATTATGAGTCTGCCTTCCTCTACGTGGGCGACTACTTTTTCTCCGGGGTGGAGGCCGGTTTTCTCGCGGATGATCTTGGTCGTGTATATCTCGCCTTTGGTGCCCACTGACAGCTCGGTTTTTTCCGACGACATCGTTCGTCAGATACTGATGGATCGTCGGAGAATATAAAGAGTCGGACGCCTCCGGTTCGGTTGCGCCATCAGGTTGCCCATAATCGATGCCATGAGCTACCTGTCTTTTGCCTTCTAAGCCTCGAGGCGCCTCAGGTCTCGCCTGAATAAGTCGTCGTAGTAATCGCAGATGCCCTGCACTACTGCTTCCTTGACGCTGGCGACTATTCCCTGCGCTTCAGCTCCCGAATCATCCGGGCATGCTCGCCTCTTATGACGCACGACGTTGACGATGCCATCCTTCTCCGTCAAGGGGAGCCCTTCTCGAGGCGTCTAAGAACTGGCTTTGGCGGACATTGTGATTCTGGGATTAACTGCTGGTGGAGTATGTGGGAGGCCATATTGATTCGATATATTTATGGACGTGTTGGTCTATTCACACATCGCTCTCGGGAGGAAATGGTGTCAGCTCTGTTCGAGCCCGTTCTATGAGTCTTGCCGTAAGGACTCTCCTGAAGGCTCTCTCGTCGGGAGCCTCGGGGCTGGGCAGGTACAGCCTCTTGTGGCCTCCCTTCGCGGTGACCTCCCTGTAGGTGAGGAAGCCCTCCTCGGCTATCTCGTTGAGGAAGTTGATGGCTGTGGCCCTGCTCATCGGCGTCGATGATTCCTGAAGGTGTAGGTAGGCCATCCTCGAGTCAACCTCCCCTTTGGCCTTCCAGATCCACCTCATGAGCTCCACTTGCCAGGGCGTAAATACCGTCTCCAGCCCCTCCTTATCGAGGTCGAACTTCATCGGAGTCACCCGTTAAAGGCCCAGCCTCTCCCTGGTCTTGTCCCAGGACTCATGGAACTCTCGTCGGCTGATCTCCTCTCTGAGAAGGAGGTCTTCGCCGTGTGTGAAGCTGAGGACCTGCTCGAGGGCGTGGAGGTACCCCTCGTGGTATGCTTGGGGGGTCGGGTCTCTGTTCCGGGTTTGGTCGTGTTGGGCTTGTGCGTGGAGTTCCTCTTGGAGTCTGGCTAGGGTGGGGGTGATGTTGCGGGCATGCGCCTCGTCCTGGAGGGCGTCTACTGTGAGCCATGTGAGGTAGTCGTGGAGGGTGGCTTCGGTGAGGCGGTCTTCGGGGGTTTGGGCTCGGTGGTGTCTGGTGGCGTGGGTGAGGATGCAGCGGAGGTAGAATAGGTCGTGGCGAAGGGTGTTCTGAGAGTTGTTGACTGTGGTGTATCTCATTGTTTTTCAGGTCTCTCGCTTTGGTATGCTAAGTAATGGGTAATAAAATTTGTGCTACCATTATGTATACCTAAATTGTGTATCAGAAAAGATGAAGTTTAATATCGATTGTGATACCAGAAGAGGCTACCAATATGATCGAGGGAAAGGGCAGGTTCATGAACCGCCCCACGAAGACGGGAAACCGAGTCTACGACAAGTTCTTCATCTACGTACCCACTGAGGTCGCCAGGGACGGGCTCTTCCCATTCAAGCCCGGTGAAGAAGTGACTATACGCATCGATCAGGGAGGGAATCAGATTGTGATATCAAGAAAGAGATTTAACGAGTCTTAGGCTGATCCCTCCTGACAATTTGGAGTAAGGTTCATTTTGGGTTTAACGTGGTTTGCCCTGGTCTTCGTCGGTCGCGTCGCGCGTATAAAAACATTAAATCATAAAGTTACTTTTGACATGTCTCCGAGGATGAGCTTGTGGCCTCTTGGGAGGTTGTTTTCGTGGTTGAGGATGGTAACGTTCCGGCCTATTAGGCTGTCAGTTATTTTCTTTCCACAGTCGATTCGTGCGCCGCTCATCACGATGCTGTTCTCGATCTCGGTGTTCTGTATGGTGGTGGGGTCTAGGATGCGCGCTCGTAACATAGTTAAACTCTTAAGATTATGGGGTGCAATCACCGTCTTCTGCAAGGTATGCGGAGTCGAGATACACTTCTTCGACAGGACCCTGATGAACTCCGAGCTGAAGGAGGAGGTGACGCGGAGCAGAAGCACCCTGGCGCTCGCGTTGAGGGAGCTGCAGGAGGAGAGGCTCATCGAGAGAGAGGTCGTGGACACGAGGCCCGTGCAGACGAGGTACTCCCTGACAGGCCTCGGCGCGGAGGTCGCCGGACACTTATCCGAAATAAAGAGACTGATCTCGGGTCATCCTATATAGGGGCCTACCGCGTCTCGATTTGTCTGAGTTCACTTCGACTTTATAGTAGTTGGACACGGTGTGTGCTGTGGGCCAGAAGGGGTTCATTGTGGCGATTTGTTTGATGTCTACTGGTTGTAGCCCTGTTTCGAGTTGTGGTTTTGGATGGCTTGTGCTGTCTGTATGGCTTGGGTGACTGTCTGCGACCTCTGTTCTGGGGGGTTTCTGGATTCTTTGGTCTACCTACCCGTTACGATAGTCGACGACTTGGCGTTTCCCTTATCGTTGGTTACTTACGATAAGCGTTTTTTTGGGTACGCGGGCGGCGCCATGATTCAACGACTTTGCTTTTCCCTTATAATTGGTTACTTATTATAAGCGTTTTTCCGGTAACCGATGTATCAATTAAGCGTTAGAAACAGCTATTTACCGATATAGGCGCGTTTAAGCAGTTTTCCGGCCTGGCCTCTTCACCTATTTTAGGCGTTTTATTGGACTTTTAGTTATTTTTAGCTGTTGTCTCCGGGTTTGTTTTTCACAGGTTCGCTTGAGGGGTTCCAAGTTACCTGGGATGAGTTTGAAACACCCTCTTTCATGCTAGCCGGTGTTGCCTTGTTTGATGATGGCGATGGTGCCTGTTCGAGTTCTCTTCTGTAGTGCGCTCATCGGTGAGTTTTATGCGGGGTTTGCTGCGGGTCTATCGAGAAGTGTGTCCACCAGGTCTCTTTTTTCCGTCGCTAGATCGACGAGGGTCTTGTAGAGGCCTCTCTTCGAGGCGTCCCATATCTCTAGGGCGACGAGCTCCCCTGATTGGTCTAGGCCCATGAGCACGTCGCCGTCGAGGAGCTTTTCGTCCGCGATCTCGCCTTCCCTGAGTTTCACCGAGAGTATGTCGGCTCTAGAGTCGTATCGTATTATGGGATCCAGCGTCCACTCCTCCTTCGTCATTCTAATAGGATTATTTTCATGTAATAGTTCTATTGTACAAGTTATTTGTAGATGGATTTTCTTGGGCCTACATCTAGGAAGACGACCAGATGAAGAGAATCATCTATTATGTAGATTATTCTGTACTCGCCTATTCTCCAACGCCAATAACCTTGGAGTTCGCCTCTCAGTTTAACGCCATACGACGGATTGGCGATTATCTCATCTATGGCTCTCAGGGTCCTCTCTTTAACCTCGTCAGGCTGTTTCCTTAGTTCCCTTAAGAACTTCTTTGTGAGGGCAGGCCTATAATCCATCGGGCTCTCACTTTATAGTTTCTTCCTGATGTCGTCGCTGTTGTGTAGTGTGATATAATCTCCTTTTTGGTACTCTTCCTCGGCTGTTTTTATTCTCTCCAGCCCCTCTGTGTTCGCCAGCTCTTCTAGCGTTGCCAGAACCTCTTCGACCCTAACTAGTCCTTCTTGAAGCTCCTTTAGAAGAGCCGTGGGGATGTTTATGTACTCTGTCAACTTTTGCGTCCATCATCCCTTCCTTATTGTACCTTATTTAATGTTTTTACTTCAGCCGCGGAGGATAGTAGGCTCAGCTAACGGTGGATAAGTTTGAAGATGAAGGCGGTCCTCGACGCAGCCGCGACAAGGATTCTGCTGCACCTCTCCAAGATCGGGGACATCAAGATACGGCTACACAGGCCAATGGAGGAGAAGGCCACTACGCCACCCTCAGAGGCGGTGCAAGCCCATCCAGCGAAACAGGAAGCCTCCCTACTTGTAGGGAGGTAGTTCACTCTGGTATCTGTAGGTTTCTGGGATCGATTCTTTCTATGCCCGAGATTTTGTCGTAAGCTTGATCTGTTGAGAGTATTGTGTGGTCGGGGACATGTGGTGTTAGGGAGGTTGCTGCGTAGATGGCGTCGAATATGGATTTGAGGTCATAGCTTGTCATGAGGTCGAGGGCGGATAGAAGGATCTCTCGCGTTGGGTCTATGTATGTGATGTTCTCCAGGGTGGTTAGATTAGCGGCGTTGCCTAGTATGGTGGGTATTGGTGCGATGTCGCTGAAGACGTAGTATAGCTCATGGATTATGTCTGTTGAGGCCTGTATGTCTTGGAGGGTGTTGGTCTTTATGGCGTTGAAGATTTTTTCGGCTGTGGGTTTGAGCCAGTCTTCTTTTTTCAGGTATGCGATAAATAGGTCAGATTCGATTAGCATTTTGTGTTTCCCTCTTTGCTTTTTCTTCTCCCATTTGCTTGAGTTCCTGCGTTGTGTGTTGGGTGTCTATTGGCGTGATCTCTTTAGGTATGGGTATCAGTAGGTAGTTTTGTCCTCGGGGGATGATTATCGCTTTTTCTGCTTTGAAGCCTAGTTCTTTTGGGAGGTATATGCGACGCTGGGAGTCAATGGAGACGATGGTCATTTTTTACCAAATAGCAGGGTTGTTTGGTAGAATATATAGTTTTATGGTTAAAGTGTATTCTTGTGGTGTCTGCGTCCCAGCGTCTGGTTTGTTGTGTAAGGTACGCGGTACTGTATGAGGCGTGATTTCTGGTCCTTGAGCCGTTCAGGGTGGGTGTAGAAGCGTGAGATAGAACGCCGGGTTTTTTCTTGAGATTTTGAGTGAGAAAGTTATTATTTTATTGTGACGCTTTTCGCCAGGTTCCGTGGCTTATCCGGGTCTGCTCCGCGTCTACCCCCAGCCCGAACGCCTCGGCGACTCTGGCGTCCTCCTCGGAGAAGCGTCCGGGTCTTTACAAAGACGTTTATACGTTAATGTCGCTGGGAGAGTTAATATCATTGCTTGCATCATATAGCGGATCTTAATATTTATGAGGTTTCGTGCTGACTTGCTGCCCTAGAATGTAAGTGAAAAAAGGGATAATTAGGGTTTAAAGTGTTACTTCAGATACTTGTCGAACCATCTGAGAATGTGTCTTAGCCTGGCGGTGCGGTGGCTGGGCTTCCCCATGCGGCTGAGTCCATGGGGCTCGTTGTAGAACCTGACGAACTCGACCTCCTTCTTTAACCTCTTGAGGGCGACGAAGAGCTTCTCTCCTTCGGGTATAGGGCATCTGTAGTCGTTCTCGGAGTGGATGATGAGCAGCGGCGTCTCGATGTCCTTGATGTACGTCAGCGGTGACCTGTCAAGGTACTGCTCTGGGATGTCCCAGGGATCCAGACCACTCCCGACGCCTATCCTACCCCAGCCCATATCGCTGAGTGCAACCTGGCTGTACCAGCTGGCGACCGACCTCATCGTAACTGCAGCCTTGAATCTTTTTGTGTGTGTGACGGTCCAGTTGGTCATGAAGCCGCCGAAGCTGCCGCCGGCGACGCCCAGCCGCTCTGGGTCAACGTAGCCATAGTTTTCGAGGACGTGGTCCAAGGCCTCCATGAGATCTTGGAAGTCCCTACTCCCCCAGTTACCCTCTACGATGCCAGCGAACTCCTCGCCGTAACCGATGCTGTCTCTGGGATTCGTATAGACGACAACGTAGCCGTTCCTAGCGAGGAGTTGGAACTCGTGCTCGGCTGAGTCTAGCTTGAATCCATAGGCTCCATGGGGACCACCGTGGATCTCCAGGACCAATGGGTACTTCTCCCCTTCCTTGTAGCCGTTGGGCTTGACTATCCACCCCTGCACCTTGACGCCATCGCTGGCGGTGAACCAGAACTCCTCCGGGGGGCTCACCTCCCAAGTCGCCATGATCTTGTCATGGACGCTTGTAAGGCGCTTCGTACTTTCCTCGTCTCGTATCCAGACCTCGTTGGGCCAGAGAGCGTCGGTGGCGCAGAGGGCGAATAGGGACCCGTCCCCGCTGGAGCTGAAGCTGGAGACGGTTATTTTCCCCTCGGTCACAGGCTTGACCTTTCCGTTATGCGCGGTCACCTTGTATATCTGGGTTGTGCCGTTATTGGAGGCCCTGAAGTAAATTTCCCCGGAGTCGCCGCTCCAGAGCAGGCTCGATCTGTAAGCTCCAACCGTCCTATCGAAGTCGGAGGTCAGGTTCCTAGCCTCACCGCCGTCAGGTGGGATCACCCAGATATCGGTGTTGCCGTATCCTATCGCCACAGGGTCGGGGGGAATCCTACCTGCGTAGGCCAGGAGACCTCCGGCAGGGGACCATGAGACAGTGCTGATGATGGACTTCTCGTCCGTGACCTTCCTGGGCTCACCGCCATCGGCTTTTATGATGTATATATCCTTCAGTCTCGTTAGGTCGCTCTCCTCCATGTTGGCGACGAACGCGACCTCGGTGCCGTCGGAAGACCAGGATGATGCTGAGACGTCGTAGGGTCCGCTTGTGATCTGAGCTGGTGTGCCACCCTTGGAGCTAACTGTGAACAGGTGGACCCTGGTATAGGGAAAAAAGGACTCCCCGTCATACTTGTACCTGAGCTTGCTTATCCAGAGGATCTCAGGGTCTGTCTCCTCAGGGGTCTCTGTATCCTCCTCTATCCTGGATTGTAGGAGTATTTTCGAGCCGTCGGGGGATAGCTGGAAGCCGCGGATGCCGTGCTCGGCCTCGACGAGGAGCCTTGCCTCGCCTCCTTCGAGGGGCATGGACCAGATGCGGGTCTTCCTGTTCTCCTTCTCCCCTGCCGTGAGCCTGTTCGAGTTGAAGTAAACGGTCTTCCCGTCGGGTGACCATCGGGGGTGAGTGTCCGAGTCCTCTCCGGAGGTGAACTGCCTGGGATCGCCGCCGTCAGTGGGGACAATCCAGATGTGGGTGTCATACGTGTCCTCCTCGATCTTGGTGATCCTCCTGACGAAGAGAACGTTCCTCCCGTCGGGGGATATCTGAGTGTCATCCAGTGGGGTTCCGTGAATGAGGGGATCGACATCGTATTTCTTCAGTTTTAGCATATTATTACCGTGATTATATACTTCTCTGGACACATAAATCTAGTATTAAAAAACTTCGCACCTCTCTTAACCAACTCTTATCATTAGATATTACTCTCGAAAAAGAAAAAAGAGATTTAGGACTTATTGTATATTGGATCTCGACTTTTTTCAGGGAAATTGAAAAAACATATTGGTTCCTTGCCGGCGCCATCGCGATGGGCGTGTTGATTTGCATCGCTGAACCTCACAGTCAATATGATTGGAGAAAAGTGATGCTAATAAATGTGGTTGAGATTAGTAGGAAGAATGTGATTAAGGGTAGATGTAGGGTATTGTGTTCTTAATAATTTAGGTGTTCTACCCTCAGCGACGAGCTCATAAAGAAGATAGAGAGGCGCAGGGGGCTGGCGAAGAGATCCAGCTACATCGAGCACCTCATCGAGCGAGGGTTTGAAACCCAGAAAGGAGAGAAGGTGGAGACCCGTAGACTCAGCTGACTCTCTTAGTGCCCTGAGGCAATGATTTCGTTAGTCGTTTAATTGCTTGGGTCTCTCGATCCCTCTACTTCTAGTCGTTTCAGGTCGAGCTGTAGTATGGTGTCGTAGTAGGTGTAGATGCCCTGTACGATAGCTTGCTTGAAGCTGGTGACTGTGCCTCTGCGCTTCAGCTCCCGAATCATCCGGGCATGCTCGCCTCTTATGACGCACGACGTTGACGATGCCATCCTTCTCCTTCAAGGAGAGCCCTCCTCGAGGCGTCTAAGAATCAACCAACTTTTCCCTTTTATGCTTCGAGAGGCTTTACCCTCGGTCACGTGCCTCACCTTGTCTGGTTTTGGGTTCCGGATGGGCTTTATGAGTCATATGAAGGTTCAGTCGCTACCGAGAGTCAAGTAAAAGTGAAGGCCTCATGAGCGCGTCGCCGTCGAGGAGTTTTAGTCCGCGATCTTATTGGCGGTAATAAGCCTTAACATATTAGATCTAGATTAACCCTAATAAATCAAGGCACGATAAAGAGGCGGGTTTTCACCTATTCTGGTTTCGATTCCATTACCTTCTTTGACCATGATCCTGCTCCGTAACACTTATTTTTACATATGTATATGTAGATGTAGACAGCGTCTTGACGTCAAAAACGGTATCAGTGTCGGAGGATGCCTACGAACTCCTCAAGAAGATGAAACTCAAGGGAGAGAGCTTCACGGAGACCATTAGGAGGCTCGCCAAACGCCGCAGGCTCGCGGACTGCGCCGGACTGTGGTCCGACGTCTCCGAGGAGGAGATGGAGGACTACTGGGGCAGCATAGCCGACTTGAGGAGAAGGGCTGCGGAGTCCATGGAGATGGGCCGTGTTGAAGGTCGTTGACTCAACCTTCCTGATATGCCTTCTCCGGAACGATCCTCTGACTCTCAGCAAGGCGGAGGAGCTGGACGGGGAGGGCGGCGCCGCGACCACCGTCGTCAACGTCTATGAGGCCTCGTATGGGGTGTACAGGGCGATGTCGGACCCGTCGAGGAGGATGGAAGCCTTCAAGCGTCTGGTCACGAATCTAGAGATCTTGGACCTCGACTACGAGGCTGCGATGAGGGCTGCCGAGATATCGGGGACGCTGGACAGAGAAGGGAGAGGGATCGATCCCTTCGACTCGCTCATCGCGGGGATCACGCTCACCAGCGGCGCGGAGGCGCTGGTTACCAGGAACGCCTCACACTTCGTGAGGGTGCCGGGTCTAAAGGTCGAGGAGCACTGAGAGAAGGGCCCCGTCTTTAAAGTTCTCTATGTGGCTTACCGAGGCTCGGTTTTCCGTAGTTGTCAGCTATTTTCATTTTATTCTCTTCTCCGGGGTGTGTCTTGTGTGTTAATGGAGGTGGCGTTGGTGGATGGTGTGTACTTGCCTTCTACCCTAACACCTTAAGAAACTCTTCGGGGGTGAGCGAGGCGATGAAGAAGGAGGCTTTTTTAAACTTCTTGTCCTCGGTGATAACATGGCTGGCCCCTGAGATCACACCGGAAGCAGCGATGATGGCGTCTGGGAGCCTCATCCCGGTTTTAGCCCTTATCTTGCCGGCGAGCCCCGCCAACTCGATATCGACATCCACGATCGTGTACTCGCCTGTGGAGCGTAGGCGCAGGATGAAGTTCTTGAGCCCGGCCTCATCACCCGATGTGTGGTAGCCGACAGCGACCTCAGCGATGGTCACAGTTGAGATCACGGCCATGGTTTTTCCCGTCTCAACCTGGTCGAGGATCTCAACCACGCTTTCATGCCCAGACTCCCGGTTGTACACCTTGAGTAGGACGTTTGTGTCGAGGATTACTCTCGGTCCCACTCTCTTCGTAGCCTCCTCTGGAAGGCTAGGCTTGACTCGCCGAGGGGCTTCGCCCTCATTAATATTTCGCTGAGCTTATCCTTCTGAACTTTCCTCAGCGTCACCGTGTCTCCATCAGCCTGGAAGATTACTTTATCGCCTTCAGACACGTCTAGAGCCTCCCGGATGTCCTTCGGTATTGTGACTTGACCCTTTGATGTGACTGAGCTGACCCCTATCTCCAAGACAAATCTCCGAGTAGACAGTTGACGTACTTACTTATATGCATTACATTTCATACTTGAAAATAAGGAAAGCAGGATCTTCGTGGAAATGGTCCGGCGGATTGGTGTTACAGAGTCGTGAGCGTGGGCGTAGCATAGTTTCTCGGGCACATGCATATTTTTTGGAGGCTTCGACTTTCCTCGGGATTCAAGTTCTAGCACGTGTAAAAGCGAGGTCTGATCGAGAGCCACCCCCGAATAGGGGTCTACCGTGTATCGATCATCCTCTTATTTGCCGTCTTTACCCTCGGTCTCTTGCCTTAAATTGTCTAAAAGAAGCCTTTTATCAATATTTTATGGTAGGTTCTGTTGTCTTGAAGGCGTTGGTCCTTGCCGGGGGTTTGGCTACCAGGTTGAGGCCTCTTAGCTTGGCCTAAGGTTCTTTTTCCGTTGGCTGACGTGCCTCTCATCGACTATGCGTTGAGTGGTCTCAGGGAATATGGTATTGACACGGTTATCATGGCTGTGAACTATCTTGCCGATATAATCGTCGATTATTTGGGTCATGCATGCATTTCTTGGTTGAATAATAAGAGACAGGAGACTGGTGGGGAAGCTGATTACTTATCTGAAGAGACCCGTGTTCTTGATCATTTCAACTAGGTAGGGGTGTAGATCGTCCTCCATGGTGTTGATCCATCTGTAGCCGCGGTGCTGTTCGTCTAGTTTCACTTTGTCGGAGTTTACTTCGACTTTAAAGTAGGTGGTCACGGTGTGTGCGGTGGGCCAAATGTGGGACATCGTTGATATCTGGGTGATGTTGGTTGGCTGTAGTCCTGTTTCCTCGGATAAC
Source organism: uncultured Candidatus Bathyarchaeia archaeon (assembly GCA_964499305.1). GTDB lineage: Archaea > Thermoproteota > Bathyarchaeia > TCS64 > TCS64 > RBG-16-57-9. The sequence goes on from CAZCKR010000002.1 coordinate 40,527, forward strand.
ACGCGTTTGACGGTGTCTTCAAGTTTCTCATCTTTGAAAATTCTTCCTCCGGGGGTGAACCAGAGATCTTTTCCGGGTTCGTTGTTTCTCAGCATTAATAGTAGGTTGCGCTTGTGGGTGACGAGGAGGTCTACGCAGGGTAGAGGCATAGATTTCTTTATCTTGTCGTTAGCTTGGGCTCTATCCTCGTCATATTACTACCTTTGACTGGTCGCCGATTATGAATCTCTTGCCTTTGGGGAGTTCGTTGTTTTTCGTGATCACTACGTTTCGTCCTATTACGCTGTCCGTTATCAGCTCGTCGCACTCTATTGATACGCCTTCCATGACTATGCTGTTCTGGATCTCCGAGTTCTCTATCGTTGAGCCGTCTCCGATGCTCGTGTAGGGTCCGATGCATGTTTGTGGCCCGATGGTGCAGTTTTCACCTATTATCGATGGTCCCTGTAGAACGGAGCCCTCCATTATGTGTGTGCCTTTTCCTATCCGGAGATTGTTGTTTACCCTTACATCTTTATCGATGGTACCTTCGTTTTTGGGTACTAAGTCTCCGAGGATTAACTGGTTTCTCTAGAAGATGGGGAGTGTTGCCGGCCCTGGAGCAAGGGACTCTTCGCTTAGCATCTCCCTGCCCCGTGGCTTTCAGTCATTTTCATCTCTAACCCGAGACCGTGAATTCTATGGTCACCGGCGATCCTATCGACACTCCGCCGTGGGCGGGCCATGCGTCGAGGACCATCACCTTGGCCGTCCAAGTCCCAGCCGTATAGCCTGTAAGGGGTAGCACAAAGCCCAGGCCTGGTCCGAGGCTTTGTCCCGGAAGCAGCGTCATGCTTATGTAGCACGGAGCCAAGACGCGGTAGTCTGGATCCTTCAGCTGTACGACTATCAGCATCGACTGGCTTTCTGTTCCCACGTTGGAGACATCCGCTGAGACTAGGACCGTCTCTCCCAACGCGAAGCTCGTCTTAGGAGCTCCGGTGGAGTCCAACGTCTCTTCCCCGCTTATCTCAGTAGGTAGTCCAGGCAGCACAACTGTGAAGGTCGTCGAGTCCGTAGCCCCGGCGATATTGGCATATACCGTG
>CAZCKR010000003.1:0-2421 GCA_964499305.1 uncultured Candidatus Bathyarchaeia archaeon
TCTTCAACCTCATCCCCCGGATGGACGCCCAAGGCAACGTGGAGCTCCCCATGGCTATAGACGGAGTGCCCCGTGGCATACGCAAGGAACGCGCCCAGGAGCTCCTGGAGATGGTGGGGCTGGGCGACAGGGCAGACCACAAGCCGAGCCAGCTCAGCGGAGGCGAGCAGCAGCGGGTCGCGATAGCACGTTCGCTGTCGAACGACCCGAAGCTTCTCCTCGCGGACGAGCTGACCGGGAACCTTGACTCCAAGACAGGTGAAGAGATCATGCATCTACTTAGAACGCTCAACAAGGAGGAGGGTAAGACCTTCATCCTCATCACACACGACCCCGCCGTGGGGCAGGACACAGACCGTATCGTTCAGCTTAGAGACGGTTTGATTGTTGGCGACAAGAGGATGGGTGACATATGGTGAATCGAAGACGTTTAATCCCCTTGCTCGTGGTCATCGTGACCCTGAGTCAGCTGTTTCCAGTGTTGGCGGCTGACTCCGCGATAATCCAGGTCTCCACGGACGACATCTATCTTACTGCGGGTAATGAGGACACGTTCAAGGTCATACTGAAGAACATTGGGGACTACAAGGTGTTCGACGTCGAGGCTTTCCTCACCTCTACAACCTCGGGGCTCTCGATTCTAAGCGGGAGCCAGATGGTGTTCAGCGAGATCGATAAAGGGAAATCAAAGTACTATGAGCCGGTTCTGTACGTAGACCCTATCCTGTCTCTCGGCTCATACACACTCACCCTCACGCTGGTGTACCGCCGTTTCGGCGCCGCCCAGGACACGATCATCACGGTGCCTGTGGCGCTGATGGTCAGCGAGGGGTACGTCCCAAAGGTGAAGTACACGAGCGAGCAGAGCGACATCAGGCTCAAGTCGGGGACCGAGTCACAGGTACGGTACAGCTTCGTCAACAACTGGGGTCAGTCCCTCTACGGCCTGGAGTTCTCGTTCACCTCTGCAAGCGGCTACATGTCGATACTGGAGGGGGTGAGCTACAGCATGGATGCGCTGAACTCAAGCGAGTCGGTCACGCTGACGCCCACCATATCCGTCCTAGAGGGGACGCCCTTGGGCGTGTACACCGTGACGGCCACCGCTACTTACCGCGACAAGGAAGGGAACCGTTACCACCAGGTCTTCTCCCTGCCCCTCAACCTGGACGAGGCCGCCATAGCGAGGAACACGGTGGTCACAGTGGCGAGCATGGAGGTGCTGCAGCAGTCAGTTCGCCCCGGCGACGTCTTCGACGTGCAGATCCAGGTGGACTGCAGCGGCGCGAGCGCGTACGAGATGCTGTCCACCCTTAGCTTCGGCGCGTCCTCAGGCGTCTCGCCACTCAGCCCGACAACCACCGCGCTGGGCGACCTAGAGCCAGGTGAAACAGCCACCGTGTCCTACAGGCTACTCGCGGGCGGCTCCATCTCGGCCGGTCAGTACCCCGTGACAGTCACTCTGACCTACACCGACTCTAGAGGGGTGGCGGGGTCTTTGACGGAGACTGTCACCATCATGGTTGACGCCCTCATAGACTTCGAGCTACTCGACGAGACCGCGGCGATCGTCTACCCTGGAGAGCAGCGGGAGATGGAGGCCGACCTACTCCTGGTGGGTACGGACAGCGTGCAGTTCGTCAGCATACAGATGGTGGAGGACGACGCATTCAACCGTGTGCAGGGCAGCACCGAGTACATCGGCGCCGTGGACCCAGATAGTCCCATACCTTTCGACATAGACTACCGCGTGGCAGACGACGCCGAGTCAGGCATCCACGACATGACTCTCATGGTACAGTACAGGGACCACCTGAACAGAGTCCACGAGGAGACCCTCGAGTACACAGTCACCGTCGGGCAGGGCGCCAACCCAGCGACAGACACTGAACAAGAAAGAGGCGGCATACTCGGCTGGCTTAGCAGACTCTTCGGTTAAGGAGGTTGAAACCCCGTGAAAATCTCTGACATTTTTTTACTCTCAAGCCAAGGGCTCCGTGAGCGGAAGTTCCGGTTCGCCCTGAACCTGATAGGCATACTAATTGGCTGCATGGCCGTGACGGGGCTCATCAGCCTCACCCAGGGCCTGAACGACCTGATAGGTGAACAGCTCGAAGTGTTCGGGCCCAACAACATAATGATCATGCCCGGGAGCCTGGAGATGGGCGCCGGGTTCATCGCCAGCCAGAGCTTCAACTGGAGGGACATCCAGACCATCGAGAGGGTGGCGAACATAGATACCGTGACCCCTATGATCGGCGGCAAGATGTGCAGCCTGACACAGCAAGGGGAGAAGCGTTACGCCTTCGTCTACGGCATCGAGGCCGAGTACTTCGAGATCATGTCGGGCTGGGACGTCGAGGAAGGCAGGTACCTCAGGAGGGGCGACACGGCCGTGGTTCTCCTTGGATATGAGATCGC
>CAZCKR010000003.1:2521-14261 GCA_964499305.1 uncultured Candidatus Bathyarchaeia archaeon
GCAGGTACCTCAGGAGGGGCGACACGGCCGTGGTTCTCCTTGGATATGAGATCGCCAGACCGAAGGACAGGGACATCCCGGGGTACGAGGTCGGGGACAGGGTCACTCTCGTGGTGCTGGTGGAGGGAGAGGAAAAGGAGATGTCTTTCCGCGTCGTAGGGATAATGGAGAGGCAGGGTGGCATCGGGGGCGTGAGCAGCGACGAGGATCAGAGCATCTTCATGCCTCTCAGGACCTGTCAGCAGCTCTTCGAGGTAGGCGGCGAGTTCCAGTATGTCACCTGCAGGGTAAACGACCAAGACGACTTGCCCCAGGTGGTCATGGATCTCGAGGAGCGGCTGGGGGACGACGTCACCATAATGACCGCGGAGTCCATGCAGGAGCTGATCGGCACCATCCTGGGCGCAGTCGAGGCCGTGCTGGGCGGGGTGGCCGCGATAAGCCTCGTCGTGGCGGGCGTCGGCATCGTCAACACCATGACGATAAGCGTCATGGAGCGAACGAAGGAGATAGGCATCCTGAAGTCTATTGGCTGCAGGAGCAGCGACGTCCTGCTCATGTTCCTGTCAGAGGCCATGGTCACGGGCTTGATCGGAGGCACTTTGGGGGCCGCCATTGGCTTCGCCCTCGGGAACATCATAGGCCAGGCTATAGACATGCCCGTGTCAAGCTCCATATACTTGGGTCTGGGTGTAGTCGTTTTCGCGATGGTAACGACCTCGCTCTCAGGGCTATACCCGGCATGGAGGGCGTCCAGGCTTCACCCCGTGGAGGCGCTTAGATCCGAATGATAGACATGCCTACCATGGGTTTCTCCTCCCCCGTGGGCTCTGGACGCCGACCCGGAGAGGGCGTAGGCCCCTCTGGGTCAAAAACCCGGGTCTCAGCAATCGTTTCGTTGTCAGGGACGCTAAATGAAGGTGAAACAGGTAATTCTGCGATGATGATCATAGATGTGGGAGATAATTTTCTTTTTTACATATCTGGATGTCATCTGTTTCCGGGGAAGTCTTTTTACGGGGATATCTTTACCATGTTTCAGTGTAAAAACAGGGGCAGCCGCGTCGGAGGCGGCTGGGAGAGGCCGTGACATGGGTTTGCTGTCGGCGCATGAGGCCAAGGTCTGGCTGGAGTTCCAGAGAGGTAAGCCGACGAGTGTCATCGCCGACGAGAGTGAGGAGGGCTGGACCCCCGCCTATGTCTCGAGGGTCCTGAACAGGGCTCGTGGAAAGATCAGCGACGCCCTCGAGAACCATGCGGTCAGCCACCGCCTTGACGTCGAGAGTCTCCTAGATTATAAGGGGCTGCTAATAGGGTTCGACTACCAGGCCAACGCTCAGGTATATATCGTTTACACGGAGGAGATGGGGATAATCGTCTGGTATAAGCACGAGTCATACGGCGGTGAGGCCTGCCCCAGATGCCCCAAGGAGGTTGAGTGCAAGGAGGCACTGGACGTAATAATCGATGAATACGCTATAGAGCTCCGGCCAGACGAGCAGGGGCTCCCCATGACCGAGAAGTCTATAGCGTTATTCAACAAGTTGGCGGCCAAGGAGTCGCCTCGTTACCAGAGGAACAGGGAGTGAGTATGATGGGTGATGTAGAGGTTAAGGTGATAAGACCCCCCATGGAGAACATTCGAAGTGGGAAGGTGTTCAGGCCCTCGCGGGCGTTCGTCCACAAAATGTGGGTTAAGTACATCAACGTCGCGGTTCTACTGTGGTGTCTCGTGGTTCTCACCTTCTATTTCGGCGCGACCGCGATCCACAGCGTCGACCCGGGGGAGATCCCGGACCTGGCCGCGTTGTTCGACAGGTTGCTGGGCCCTGTCATGTGGTGGACCCTAGTGGTTAACATGTTGTGGCTGGTCCCAGCCCTAGTCCTGATCCCCTTCTACGTGGGGACCATCGAGTACTCCGTCATAGCCAAGTCGGGGGAGGCCATGCCCGAGATCTACGTCAAGAAGGGGCTGTTCACGGTGACCCAGAACCACGTACCCTTCAGGACCATCACCAACATCAGCAGCGTCGCAGGCGTCTACGACAGGTTCTTCGGCATAGGCTCGGTGCACATCGAGACCGCTGGGTTCTCGGGGCAGGACCAGAGGGGGCCCGAGGAGACCATGGAGGGCATCGTCTTCTACGACGAGGTTAGGGACTACATACTCCAAGAGCTGAGGAAGCTCCGCGGGACATACGTCACTACCACCGAGCTGAACTCAAACCACGAGCTGCTCCGCCCCGATGATGTCAACAGGGAGATACTGGCCACCCTGAGGATGATAAGGGAGCACCTAGAGGAAAAAGAGGGCTAGACGACCCTCCTCAGTATCTCCGCCGAGAGGTTCCCCCCGCTTATCACGGCGCCCACCTTCATGCCCCTGAAACGTTCCGGGTGAGTCATTATTGCAGCGGGCCCCACAGCGGCGGCGCCCTCGACGAGCATGTGGTTCTCGTGCAGCATGTAGCGTATGGCTGTCAGGATGTCCTCCTCCTCCAGGATCACCCAGTCGTCTATGAGCTCCCTGCAGATTTCATAGGAGACGCTGCCTTGCTCCAGGCCGCCGTGCAGGCCCTCGGCCACGGAGTCCTCCAGGGGCATGTCGAATATCTCGCCTCTCTTGATGCACTCGTACATGACGGGGCTCGCCTTGGACTGGACACCCATCACCTCTGTGTCCCCCACCCGTTTGAAGACCGAGGCGACTCCAGACGCTAGGCCGCCGCCGCCCACGGGGACGAGGACGGCGTCGAGGTCTGGGGCGTCCTCCACCATCTCCAGGCCAATGGTGGCCTGGCCCATGATGAGCTCGGTGTCGTTGTAGGCCGAGACGAAAGTCTTTCCCTCCTCCTTCTCTATGCGTCTCGCCAAGCGCTCGGAGTCCATGTACTCGTCTCCTTCGATTATCAGCTCCACGCCGTACCTCCTTATGGCGTCGATCTTCACGCTCGGCGTACGCTCCGGAACAACTACCGTGGCTCTGACGCCCAGCTCACGAGCCGCGTAGCCCACCCCCTGGGCGTGGTTACCCGAGGATGCCGTGACGACGCCCCTAGCGCGCTCCTCCTCCGAGAGCAGAAGTATCTTGTTTGTGGCCCCCCTTATCTTGAAGCTGCCCGTGACCTGTTGGTTCTCCAGCTTTAGCCACACGTCGCCGCCGCAGACGCCGCTGAGGCCGGGGGAGTGCTCCATGGGCGTCCTCCTCGCCCACATGGACACCCTCCTCCTCGCTGCGTACACGTCGCTTAGCTTTATCATGGGTTAATCATGGCTGCCCATGTTTTTAAAGCCGTGATCCTTGACGGCGTCGTAGGCTCGTCGACGGCTCTCGTCGGCGTAGATGTAATATGGGTCAGTCTCCAGGATGCATCGTATCTCTGCGTGGGCCTCTGTGAACCTCCCCTCCTTCAACGATCCCGCCATCTCGTTCATCGCCTCCAAGAATCCCTCCCTTACCCCGTCCAGGTGCCTGTTCTGGGACAGGAGGGACTCTACGAGCTCCGTCTTCTCCGCCACGACGCTCTGGGCGAGGATGTACTGAAGGGTGTACGTGGTGCCCCCGAGCCTCCGCAGCTTCTCAAGGTCCATGCCCTCCAGGGCCTTGGCGAAGGCCATGTTGACGAGGTACGGCAGCGAGAGGACGGCTGCCATGTAAGCGTCGTGGGCCTCAGCGTCCACGGCGACCAGGTCGGCGCCGGGGAAGAGGCTCTCGGCGAGCTCCGCCTCACGCCTCGGGTCCACCAGCGGGACCAGGGCCACCGTCTTGTTGTCCAGCTTCTTGGTCGATGGGCCGAACATGGGGTGCACGCACAGAGGGACGAGCCCCTTATCGGCGGACGCCCTGAGCGGCTCCACGACGCCCTCCTTGAGAGAAGCAATCTCCGCTAGGACGGCCCCCGGCTTCATGTTGCTGGAGGCCTCATACAGGACCCCCGGCGTAGCCCGAATCGGCACTGAGACCACAACCAGATCCGCTGTCCCCAACTTCCTCTCTCCCAACCCCCGTCTCAGGTCCACCGGGTGCATCGCGTACCCTAGGCCATCTAGGTGGCGGACGAGCCACCGCCCCATCTTCCCCTCGGCGCCGATGACAGCTGCCTTCAACTTAGACGAGGCTGTTGCGGCGGTGAGGTATTTTACGGTTTAGGGCAGGCCCGGCTGCCCGAGGCTACCCGGTGAAACGGGGATAGGAGCCCAGGTGCTTGATATACCTCGTCTGGCCCTGGAGCTCCACGAGAGCCTTGGTGATCTCGGGGTCCTCCACGTGGCCGTGGAAGTCGATGAAGAAGATGTACTCCCAAGGCGTCCCCACGAGGGGCCTCGACTCTATCTTGCACAGGTTAATGCGTCTCTTGGCGAGGCCGTTCAGCGCCTTCACGAGGGTTCCTGGCCTGTGCTCCACGACGAAGGCTAGGCTGGTTTTGTCAGTGCCGGTCGGCTCAGGCTCATCCCTACCGATGACGAGGAACCTGGTGTAGTTCTCCTTGTGAGTCTCGATCCCCTTCTCGAGGATGTTCATGCCATACACATCGGCGGCTCTCTGGCTCGCGATGGCCGCGGCGTCCGTGAGGCCCTGCTCCTTGATCATCTTGACGCTCCCGGCCGTGTCGTAGGCCGCGACGGGCTCGAGGCCTCTCCTCTCCAGGTACTCCCTGCTCTGCCCCAGGGCCTGGGGGTGGCTGTAGACCCTCTTCACGTCCCCGGCCTCGACGCCGGTGTTAGCTATCAGGCAGTGGACTATCCTGAGGACGGTCTCGCCTTGGGCCCTCAGGGTGCGCTCATTGAGTAGGTCGAAGGTCCTGACTATGCTCCCTTCGATGCTGTTCTCCACGGGTACGAGCCCCAGGTCCGCGGCTCCCTTCTCGACTGCTTCGAAGACGTCGGGCAGGTAGGGGCGGGGCAGCGGCTCGGCGGCTTCGCCCCAGTGAGCCATTATCGCCTCCTCGCTGTAGGCGCCTCGCTCCCCCTGGAACGCCACCCTCATAGGTGTTCCTCCTCGGCCTTGACGCAGAGTTCGATGATCTCCCTGAACACCCGTCGGACGGCCTCCGGGTCCAGGCCACGGTCAGCGGCGAGGGCTTTCATGTGGTTTAGGACGGCCTCCTCCCGTGCACGGTCTACGACGGGCACTCCGTGCAGCTTCTTCGCTTCGCCTATACTGAGCGCGACTTTTACGCGTTCACTTATCTTCTCCAGTATCTCCTCGTTGAGCCTGTTGATCTCGTCCCTCAGCGGGCCTATCTCCTCTATGTAGCTCATCCTATTCACCTAGAACCTGTCTAACGTGTCCTCTCTGCAGCATGTGGTCGATGATCACTGTGGCCACCACGCTCTCCACGACGGGCACCGCCCTCGGCACTATGCATGGGTCGTGCCTCCCCTCTATGGTCATGGTGGTCTCCTTCAACGTCTTGAGGTCAACCGTCTTCTGCGGCCTGGATACGCTGGGGGTGGGCTTGAACGTGACGGTTAACTCGATGGGGGCGCCGGTGGAGACCCCGCCCAGCACGCCCCCCATGTTGTTGGAGGCCGTCTCGACCCTGCCCCCCACAACCTTGTAGGGGTCGTTGCTCTCTGAGCCCCTCATGGACGCCAACGCTGCGCCGGCGCCGAACTCGACGGCCTTCACCGCCGGGACGCCGAATAGAGCCTTGGCTAGGTCTCCCTCCAGGGTGTCGAAGACCGGCTGGCCCACGCCGGGAGGGACGTTTAGCACGAAGCATCTCACGGCCCCGCCCAGGCTGTCCCCCTCATCCCGCGCCTTCAGTATGTTTCGTTCCATCTCTCTGGCCGCTTCGGGGTCCGGGCATCGGACCGGGTTCCTCTCCGTGTTCTCTCTTACCTGGTCGAGCGGCACGTCGGTGGCCGCTGTCGAGCCTATCTGGCTCGTGTACCCGAGGACCTCGATGCCGTGGGTGGCGGCGAGAACCTGCTTAGCGAGGGCGCCCGCCATCACGTAGCCGGCAGTGATCCTGCCTGAGAACCGTCCCCCGCCCCTGTAGTCCTGGTGGCCGCCGTACCTCTTCTCCGCCGTGTAGTCCGCGTGCCCGGGCCGCGGCGTCCACCTGTGCTCCTCGTACCTCGTGGAGTCCGTGTCCCGGTTCCACACGAGCATGCAGACGGGGGCCCCGGTGGTGACGCCGTTGAAAACCCCCGAGAGGACCTCGACCTTATCCCCTTCTCCACGTGTGGTGGAGACGCCGCTCTGTCCGGGCCTTCTGCGGTCCAGCTCAGCCTGCAGGTGCTCCAGGTCGAGCCTGTGGCCGGCTGGGCACCCGTCTACGACGACTCCCACGCATCTGCCGTGGCTCTCCCCGAAGCTCGTGACCCTGTAAAGTCTACCGATTGTGTTACTCATCTTCTATCATCCTCAAGTTTACGCCGAGTCCTTCGAGGTGGCCCCAGAAGCCGGGGTAGGACTTGGTGACGCACCCGGCGTCGAGGATCATTGTTTCTCCCTCCGCAGCCAGGGCTAGGATTCCAAGGCTCATGGCTATCCGGTGGTCGTTATATGGGTTCAACTCAGTCCCCCTCACCGTCCCTCCTGTGATCCTGACTGCGTCGCCGTCCTCAGTTACCTCGGCGCCCATCCTCGTCAGTCCCTCGGCCATGGCTGCCACCCTGTCCGACTCCTTCAGCCTGAGCCTTCCCAGACCGGTGAGCTCGCTGGTCCCCTCCGCCACGGTGCATAGCGCCGACACGATGGGGAAAAGGTCGGGGCAGTCTGAGAAGTCGGCTTTCACCGCCTTCAGCTGGCTCCTGCTGCAGGTCACCTCGTCACCCTTGACGGTCAACTCGGCCCCCATCCTGGACAATATGTCTAGTATAGCGGTGTCGGCTTGGCTGCTCTCGGTGTCCAAGTTCCCCACGGATACCTCGCCGCCGACGGCGCCGGCGGCCAATAGGTAGGACGCCGACGACCAGTCCCCCTCGACGTTCACCTTAGAGGCCCTGTACTTTCTGGTGGGGGCGGTGAACACGTCCCTCCCGGGGGACGCCGACGCCTTCACCCCGAAGGACTCCATGGCGTCCATGGTCATCTTGACGTATGGCCAGGACTGCAGAGGCGTGGTGACCCTTATCGTAAGAGGGCGCCTTGCCATCGGAGCGACCAACAGCAACGCCGAAACGAACTGCGAACTCACGTGGCCGGGAAGCGTCGTCTCTCCGCCGCCGATCCCTCCCTTCCCGCATACGGTGATGGGTGGGTACCCGGCCTCGCCGTGGACATCGACGCCTAGGCCGTTGAGGGCGTCAAGCAGAGGCCCCATGGGCCTCCTTGACAGAGAGGGCCCCGCCGTCAACGTTACGCAGCCATCCGCGAGGGCGCAGACGGCCGTCATCAACCTGAGGGTGGTCCCTGACTCGCCGCAGTGTATGGCTTCACCCGGCGCCTTGAGGCTGCCCCCCTCGACGATCCACTCATCTTCACCAGTCTTCACCGTGACGCCTAGCATCTTCACCGCGTTAAGCGTCGCCAACGTGTCGTCGCATACGAGGGGGCGTCTTATCGATGTCCTTCCCTCGGCGAGCGCGCCTAGGATCGTCATCCTGTGCGTCATGCTCTTCGATGAAGGAGCCTCGATCCGGCCTCTCACCTGGGCTGGACCTATCTGAGCCTTCACGTCGACTCCTCCAGCGCTGCGGCTATCTCGGCCGCTAGCTGCGTCGGCGACGCCCCTGTGGTGTCCATGACGAGGTCCGCGGCCTCCAGGTATAGTGGCATCCTCTTCCTAAGCAGGGCCTCGGCCTCGGCTCGCGCGTCGTCGACGTTGAGCAGCGGCCTCTCGTCGCTGTCCCCCGTCCTCTCTACGATCTCGTCGATGGACGCGGTGAGGAGGACGAGCACAGAATTACTACTCAATGCCTCGGCGTTCTCCGGGTCCAGGACGGCGCCCCCGCCGCAAGCTATCACGTGGCGGTCTCTCTTCGCCACCTCGTTGGCGACCTCCTTCTCAAGAGCCCTGAATCCCTTCTCTCCCTCCGCCGCGAATATTTCCTTGATCTTCATTCCACCGCGTCTCTCTATCATCTCGTCCATGTCCACGAAGCCATAGCCCAGTCTCTCTGACAGTGCCTTGCCGACGGTGGACTTGCCGACGCCCATGAAACCGTAGAGAGCGACGTTCAAAGCCTCACGCCCCCAGCCTATCCTCGACAACCCGTTGCATGAGCTCAACCGGTGGCTCGGCTCCCGTCCACATGCGGAACGCCTCGGCTCCCTGATAGACGAGCATCTTGACGCCGCTGAGAGTCCCTGCACCCTTGGCTTCCGCGTCTCTCAGCAGCTTGGTCTTGACAGGATTATACACCACGTCGTAGACGAACAGGCCGCCGTGGAGAAGACCCTCAGGGACGGGTGAGTCAGACACGTTCGGGCTCATGCCCAAGGAGGTGGTGTTGATCAGCACATCTGTGTCATCGATGACGGCAGGCAGCTGAGTGAGGCCACCGTACCGTAGTTCAGCCGAGGTCTGGGGCCTGAGGCCGTCCACCAGGTTTCTCGCTCTCTCGACGCTCCGGTTCAGGATCGTTACTCTGCAGTCCACGCGGGAGACCTGGTAAGTTATGGCCCGTGACGCGCCCCCCGCCCCCAGGATGGTCACGTTTCTGCCTTTCAGGCTGCCATACTCCTCTGTGAGGGCCCCTACTCCTCCCGTGCTGTCTGTGTTGTAGCCGTACAGTCTACCTTCTCTGTGTACGATGGTGTTCACCGCCCCTATCGCCCGGGCCGTCTCGTCGACGTGGTCGAGGTGCCTCATGACCTCCACCTTGTGGGGGATGGTCACGTTGGCGCCCATGACCTCGTCTTCCCTGAGCTTATCGATGGATTCCTCCAACTGCTCCGGCTTCACAGGCGCCAGCCTGTACTCTGCGTCGAGCCCGAGGGCCTTGAACGCGGCGTTGTGCATCGCTGGGCTCATGGAGTGCTCCACCGGGTAGCCGATTATGTAGCACAGCTTCACCGCCCCACCCCCATTGCCTCGTAGAGTTCACGCATCTTCCTGAGCGTCAGCTGCCCCGGGGCGCTCTCCTCCCCCTCCAAAGTTGACGCATATGTGAAGGCGCCGCCCATAAGCGGAGACAGAACTCTCGAAGGGACTCCATGCAACCCCATGCCGAAGCTGACGTTCCCAGGCTTCCCCGACAGGTAGGCGAGGTAAACCATGTTGTCGCCGTAGCCGTTGGCTGTGCCCACCAGCTTGACTATGTCTGCGCCAAAATACTCGGCTCGCTCGTTGAGGCGATTAAGCTCCTCCAGCGTCGGCGTGGCATCGAAGTCGTGGTGGGACAGTATGCACATGGAGCCAAGGTCATGAATGCGCTTGACGGCGTCGCCGATGCTTGGGGCCGCCAACTCCACGTCGGCGTACTCGAAACCAGCCTCACACGCCTCGTACAGCTTCCCGAGCCTCTTCTCCTCGGCTTCCTTGGAGAACCCTCCCTGGTACGCAGGGCGGTTGGTGGCTATCAGCCTCGCATCGGTCGCGTCCCTGACCCGGTTCGGGTCTATGGGTTCAACGCAGTAGTCGAACCTGATCTCTATAAGGTCTGGAGACGATAATCCTCTGACCCGGGTCAGGGTTTGCTCCGTGTCGCGGGCTGTAACGGCGACGCATATGAGCGGCTTCACATGACCGCCTCCAGAGCCTCCATCAGCCTGGACTCCTCTACCGTCCTCAGGGTGGGCTGGCTTCCTATCCCTGTAGGCAGTATCATCCTGATCCTTCCTTCCTCTGCCTTCTTGTCCCGCCTCATGTACCGTATCAAGTCATCCACCTCCAGAGCGGTGGGCAGCTTTGTGGGGAGGCCGATGCCCTCCAGGACGCGTCCCTGTGCTTGGCCTTCCTCCCGCTTCATTAACCTCATCCTGACAGCTAGGTCGGCGGCGTACACCATGCCTATAGACACAGCCTCGCCGTGCCTGAGCCCGGGGCTCGCCAGCCTCTCGGCGGCGTGGCCCAGGGTGTGCCCGTAGTTGAGCGCGGCCCTCACGCCTTTGTCGTCCCGTTCGTCCTCCTCCACGTACCTCGTCTTGATGGACGCGCATCGGCCGATGACGTGGCTCATGCACTCCTGGTCGTGCCCTAGGAGGCGTTCCGTGTTCTCCTCTACGTAGCGGAACAGGGCCTCGTCGGCTATTACGCCGTACTTGACCACCTCACCTAGCCCCGACACGACCTCCCTCAAGGGTAGGCTGCGCAAGAGGAGGGGATCGGCGACCACAGCGACGGGCTGGTGGAAGCTCCCTATCATGTTCTTTCCCTTGACGTGGTTCACGGCGGTCTTTCCGCCTATGCCGCTGTCCACCATGCCCAGAAGCGTCGTCGGCACCTGGACCACGGCGACGCCCCTCATGTATATGGAGGCCGCGAACCCGGCGAGGTCGCCCACGGCTCCGCCGCCCAGCGCCACCACTACGCCGTTCCTGTCCAGGCCTGCGTCCAGGAAGCTGCCCAAGAGGGTGCCCGCGTTCTCCCATTCCTTAGCCTCCTCGCCGTCAGGAACCACCAGGGTCCTGGGTTTGAGGCCCCCTAGGCCAGCAGCCACGGCCTCCCCGTAGAGCCTGCCGATGGGCTCGGAGGTGACCACGACGCAGCCCGTAGCCTCTGGCTTGGACGCAGCGAGGATCTCCCCGAGCCTACCTGACAGCCCGGCCCCCACGTATATTTGGTAGCCTCGGTCGCCGAGCCTAATCTCCGCTGCCGCGTATTCGGCGAGGCTCATACTAGATGCTTCTCCCGACTGCGTTGGCTACTTTTCTGATCTGGTTCATGAGCTCCGTGAGCTCCGGCGGCCTGAGGCTCTGGGCTCCGTCGCTTAACGCTTCCTCTGGGCGTGGGTGCACCTCCACCATGACGCCGTCGGCTCCGGCGGCGACGCCGGCCAACGCCATCGGGGTCACGAGGCTCCTGACGCCGGTGCCGTGGCTGGGGTCGATTACCACCGGCAGGTGGCTCGACTGGTGTATCACCGGCACGGCGGAGACGTCCAGGGTGTTCCTCGTGACCTTGTTGAATCCCCTGACGCCCCTCTCGCAGAGGATGACGTTCCGGTTTCCCTCGTTGAGTATGTACTCTGCGCAGCCCAGCCACTCCTCCATGGTGGCGGCCATCCCTCTCTTGAGCAGCACGGGCTTCTCAGAGGAACCGACTCTGCGCAGCAGGGGGTAGTTCTGCATGTTCCTAGCGCCTATCTGCAGCACGTCTGCGTAGCTCTCCACCAGCTCCACGTCGCCGGGGGCGAGCACCTCGGTCACCACCGGCAGCCCGGTCTCGTCCCGCGCCTCCGCCAGTATCTCCAGCCCCTCTTCGCCGAGCCCCTGGAAGCTGTAGGGCAGGGTCCGTGGCTTGAATGCTCCGCCTCTCAGCATGTGGCACCCAGCCTCCTTCGCTATCCTAGCCGTCTCCATGAGCTGGTCTCTGGACTCTACGCTACAGGGTCCCGCTATCACGACTACCTGCTCTCCCCCTACCTTGTGGAGGCCCACCTCCACGATGGTTCTGTGGTCTGGGCCCTGCTTAGACGCTAGCCTGATCTTGTCCGATATCTTGATGATCGTCACTTCTTTTTCGCCTCCAACACTTGCTTAGCTGCCTCGGCCACCGCCGCCGGCGTTAAGCCGTATCTCTCCAGCAGCCGCTGGTAGTTCCTGCTGGACATGCCGAACCTGTCCATGATCCCGACTCTTCTGAGGGGCGTGGGGTAGTTCTCGGAGAGGATCTCCGAGACGGCT
>CAZCKR010000003.1:14361-21337 GCA_964499305.1 uncultured Candidatus Bathyarchaeia archaeon
CCCGACTCTTCTGAGGGGCGTGGGGTAGTTCTCGGAGAGGATCTCCGAGACGGCTCCCCCCAGTCCCCCTAGGACGCTGTGTTCCTCGACCGTCACCACGGCGCCGGTCTCCTTCGCCGACTCGATCACCGCCGACTGGTCCAGCGGCTTCACGGTGTGCATGTCGACGACCTTCGCCTCCACTCCGTCCCCCCGCAGGGACTCCGCGGCCTGCAGCGCGACGTGAACCATGTTTCCGGCGGCGATGACGGCCACGTCGCTTCCCTCCGTGAGGGTCTCTGCTCTTCCGATGCTGAGCTCCACGTCGTCGGGGTAGACGGTGGGGGTTGCCCCCCTGGACAATCTGAGGTAGACGGGTCCCCTGCGGTCTATCATCTCCCCCGTCAGGCATCCCGCCGCGGGCGCGTCCGCCGGCACAACGACGGAGATGTATGGTATGACCCTCACCGCGGCGATGTCGGCTATGGATTGGTGGGACCCGCCGTCGGCGCTGGGCGACAACCCGCTGTGGGTGCCTACTATCTTGACGTTCAGGTTCTGCCTGGCGACGGTGTTCAACACCTGCTCCCAGGCCCTGCCCACGATGAAGGTGGCGAAAGCAGCCGCGACGGGGGTCTTGCCCGACACGGCTAGGCCCGACGCCACCCCCACGAGGTCCTGCTCGCTGATCCCTATCTGGATGAACCTTTCCGGGTAGGCCTCCTGGAAGAACCCTGTCTTCGTGGACGCCGAGACGTCCGAGTCGAGGACGACGAGATCCGGGTCGGTGGCTCCCTTCTCCACCAGTGCTCGGCCGAAGTACTCGACCTG
This sequence comes from uncultured Candidatus Bathyarchaeia archaeon, assembly GCA_964499305.1. Taxonomy (GTDB): domain Archaea; phylum Thermoproteota; class Bathyarchaeia; order TCS64; family TCS64; genus RBG-16-57-9. The sequence continues at coordinate 15,172 of CAZCKR010000003.1, forward strand.
GGCTTTGAGCTGCAAGTCTAGTCCCTCTCCAGCTCCTCCAAGGCCTGTTGTAGCTGGGATGCGTTGGGCACGCTGCGGCTGAACCTGTTGCCCTCCATGAAGCTCACGCCCTTGCCCTTGGTGGTCTTGGCGACGATGACGTGGGGTCTGCCTTTCGTGTGCTCGCAGACTTCCAGGGCGTCCAGGACCGCGTAGACGTCGTGGCCGCTGACGTTCATGACGTTCCAGCCGAAGGCGCGCCACTTCTCAGACACTGGCTCCATGGTCATCACATGCTCCGTCGTACCCGTGAGCTGATACTGGTTCCTGTCGACGATGACGACTATGTTGTCGAGCCCATAGTGGGCCGCCGTCATGGCGGCCTCCCACACTTGGCCCTCGTTAAGCTCGCCGTCGCCCAGGACCACGTAGATCCTGTAGGACGCTTTGTCCATCTTGGCCGCGAGCGCCATACCCACCGCAACGCTTAGGCCTTGTCCCAGGGAGCCCGTGTTCACGTCCACCCCCGGCGTAATGGTGTCGGGGTGGCCGTGCAGCCGGCTGTCCAGCTCCCTCAGGGAGCTGAGCTCCTCCTCAGGGAAGTAGCCGGCCTCGCTGAGCACAGCGTAGAGGGCGGGCGCGGCGTGCCCCTTGCTGAGTATGAGCCTGTCCCGCTCCGTCCAGCCGGGGTTCGAGGGGTCGTGCTGCATCTTCATGAAGTATAGTATGGCGAGTATGTCCACTATGCTCATGCTGGCGCCCAGGTGGCCGCTGCCCGCCTCGGCCACCATCTGGAGGACCTTCCTCCTGATGTCCTTCAGCAGCTGTCCTAGGGGCTTCACGCCTGTCTTGGTCTGGACGAGGTCACCAGCCAGTATGGGCTCGTCCTCAGTCGTGAGGTTCGTTATGAACATCCCGAGCTCCGTGAGCTCAACCCCCTTGAAGCGGGGGGGCTCCCCGTAGTCGATGAGCTTGAGGCTCCTCAGCGCCTGGGCGTGGAACCGCAGCTCCTCTATGGGCACGTTGTACCTGCGGCTCACCTCGCGAAGAACCGAGGTGATGGAGGTAGGCACCCTGGGGACGTTGGTCAGTATGAGGACTTGGTCCTTGGAAATGGTTCGAAGAACTATTCTACGCAGATCTTCAAGCTGGCTCTGGTTGAGGGAAATTGGCGCATTGATGACACCGCCGAACGTACGGCAACAAGTGGGTAACCCTATATAAGATTATTGGGTTGGTGGAATTACCTATTCTACCTGTAATCAGTTCAGCTTGGTAGCATCGAACTCCGCGACCGTGTCCAGCTGCTTGGCCCGGGCTACGAGGTCCCCCAGCTCCCCTATGACGAGCTCTCCGTAGGCGTTCCAAACTCCTGAGACCTCGTCGTGGTGGAGCTCGTCCAGCGCGTTGAGGTTGACCTGTACGCCTATCACCTCCGTCAGCTTCTTCAGCGACCCCGGGACGTCCTTGATCCTCGCCCTTATGTGGACGAGGCCGCTGTCGGGGGGGAAGAAGTCTATGAACATGGCTCTTATCCTGGGCCAAGCTTTGACCACCGCGTACTTCGCCCTCTTCACCTGGGCCTCCGCTGGTTCGTCGGAGACCACTCTCACCCAGTCTCTCTCGTCAGCCTCAACCATGTAGGTGGCTGAGAGGTTGAAAGAGACCGGGAAAAGCTCCGTTATCTCCCTGCCTGTCACGAACCCGCCCATGTCGCTGATCTCGGCCATTATCTCGTCGGGGGACACCCCCGAGTCCGCGAAGTCCACTAGGAACTCCGAGACCCAGATGTTGCTGAACCCGAAGGCTCCTCCCGTCAAGATGTTGAGCCCCCTCTTGCTGAACAGCTCCGTGACGTCTGCGAGGCTCCCCCTGACGTCGTCCAGGAACATCCTGAAGTAGCTCACGGTTGAAGTCAGCCGCAGGGGCGACAACAGCAGCCTGCCGGTCTCTGGCTCTATGTAGCCGAACAGCGTCTGCCCAGGGAAGACGCCTATGACTCCACCCACCTTGGGCGGTATCTTGATGCTCCAGCCGTCCTCGGTGAACTCCACCTTGGAGTGTTCGCAGACGATCATGGCTCAACAATTCACGCGGCCAGATAAAGAGTTTTCAACCTGTGGCTCTGGGAAAGCTTTTACAGGCATGCATTAGAGAACCGAGGTGGATGACGTTGAAGCACATCATTCTCGACACGGACCCTGGGGTGGACGACGCCCTAGCCTTCCTCCTCGCGTTCGGCAGCCCAGAGCTGACGGTGGAGGCCGTCACCACCGTCGTGGGGAACGTCAGCCACGAGAAGGGGCACAGGAACGCTAAGCAGCTCTTGGAGTTCCTGGGGAGAACAGACGTCTCCGTCTGCAGGGGGGCTGAGAGGCCGCTCGTCAGGGAGTTAAGGCACGCGGAGGAGGTCCACGGCAGAACAGGGCTGGGAGGGGCTAGACTCCCGGAGCCCAAGATGAAGTCGGACCACAGAACCGCTGCCCAGATGATCCTCCAGAAGGCCGATGAGCTGGGCAGGGACCTGACCCTCGTCGCTGTGGGGCCCCTGACCAACATCGCCGCCGCGTTGATGAGCGACCCAAGTCTGCCAGCGAAGATCAACGGGCTCGTTATCATGGGTGGTGCGTTCAACCTCACGCCCTACGGCCATGGGAACGCCAACCCCGTGGCGGAGTTTAACGTGTGGCACGATCCCCACGCCGCGAAGATTGTCTTCAGGAGCGGTATGCCCATGGTGTGCGCCGGCCTCGACACCACGACACACCCGGAATACAGGATGAGCGTCGAAATGTTCAACGAGATCAAGGCCTTGGACACGGATCGGTCTCGGCTCGTCGTGGATCTCTGCGGGGACATGGTGGAGAGGTTCAATGGCTTCAGCCTCCACGACCCCATGGCTGTGGCATACGTCGTGGACCAAGGCATCTTCAGGACCGTGAAGTGCAGGGTGGACGTTGAGACGTGTGGAGAACTCACCATGGGCATGACCATCGTGGAGCGGAAGCACTACCGCGTCGTCGAGATGGACGCCGTTCACGAGGTCATAGTCGAGGTGGACGCGCCGCGGTTCCACAGCCTCATCATGGACAGGGTGGCAGAGGCTAGATGGTAGACCTCATCTGCTGCGGCGCCATAAACTGGGACATCAACCTGTTCATGGAGAGGCTCCCCAGGACGGGTGAGGAGGTCCCCGTGAGGGAGATACAGCGTGTGTCGGGGGGCACCGCCGCCAACGTGGCGGTGGCCGCGGCGCGGCTGCTGGGGCCTGGACGCGTCGCGTTCATCGGGGCGCTGGGGGAGGACCCCATCGCGGAGCAGCAGATAAGCATCCTCGGGGAGGAGGGCGTTGACTTCAGCGGCGTCCTCATCGTCCCCGGCGAGGAGTCCGGGCAGGCCTATATCAGTATAAGCGCCGACGGCGCCAACGAGATACACACCTACTTCGGCGCCAACCTCAGAATCATGGGCAGACACTTCCGCGACAGAGAGCGCCTCGACCTCATCAAGCGTGCCAGCGTCTGCGTCATCATGGACCCGCCCATAGAGGCCGCCGAGGCGCTCGCCGCCACATGCAGGGGGCACGGCGTCACCGTCATGTGGGACCCCGGGGTCTACGCGGAACACGGGCTGGAGACTCTGCTGCCTACACTGAGGAACACGGACTACTTCATACTGAATCACCTGGAGTACGAGAACCTGCTGGGCACCAGCGACCCCAAGCAGGTAGTGGAGAGTCTGGACGAGCACGTCAGGGGCGTCAAGGCGATCATCAAGCACGGCATCAAGGGCTCCACCATCTGCCTCGACTCCACCGGGGCCACCGTCTCCATGGACGCTGTGCCCCTCGAAGAGCTGGGGCTCAGGGTGGTGAACACGGTTGGCTGCGGCGACGCCTTCATCGGCGGGTTCGCATCCGCCAAGGTCGAGGGCCTCGACGACATCGAGGCCCTCCGTCACGCTAGCGCCGCCGGCAGCTTCAAGGCCACCCGCAAGGAGACCCGTGGAGGACCCACAAGGGAAGAACTTTTAGAGCTGATCGTGAGGTGGAGATCGCTCTAACCACCTCCTTCACTGTGTTACCACCCGTGATTTCAAGCCTGTACTCTTCACTCAGCCAAGCTAGTATGCTATGTAAGGCGCGATGACTATCGCCATCCCGAGGGCAAGAGCTCCCGCCAAAACCGCCATCAAGGCGGCGAAGGCGAAGGGTTTCAGCCCCAGCTTGGCTATGTCCACGAATCTCACCTTCGACCCGACGCCCGCGAAGGAGATGGCCAGCAGGAACGGGATAAGCGACGCCTTCAGCGACTGCTTGAGGAACGTCCACATATAGTCAAGGAACGGAAGAGCCGGCGCGTAGCTGTCCAACGTGGCGCTGATGACCGAGTTCACCACGAACAGGACAGCGAATAGAGGCATGACGAGCCTCGGCTTGAGCTGACCGCCCCCCGACTCAAGCCTGTTGACGAGAAACGTCGAAGCCAGAACCACGGGCCCTATCATGAAGATCCTGATGGACTTGATCACCAGAGCGGGCTGGAGGCACTCGTTGCTGAATGTGCACGCCGCCGCGATAACCTGGGCTGTCTCGTGGACGCCCGAGCCCACCCAGACGGCGTAAACTGTTGGGTTGTTAAGAAGTAGCTGGTTCACCACCGTGTTCGAGAAAAGGTATGGGTACAGGAACATGGAGATGAGGCCGAACAGCGTTATACCTGAGATCGCTAACCCGATCTCCTCCTCCTTTGCCTCTATCGCTGGGGCAGTCGCCGCGATGGCAGACGCCCCGCAGATGGATGTCCCGACTCCTATGAGGATGGATAGACGGCTGCTCAGGCCCAGTCTTCTCCCAATGATGATGCTGGCGAAGAAGGAGAACGTGATGACCACCAAGGCGTTGACGAAGCCTATCCCAACCTCTGACCACACCGTGGCGCTTGTTACGAGCCCAAGGATCGCTATAGTGGTCTTCAGGAGCTGCGATGAGCAGAGCCCCACCCCAGATCGAAGGCCCTCAGGGAGGTCGATCAGGTTAGAGACAACGATCCCGATGATGAACGACCACATCAGGGTGCTTATCGGCTTATACGCGTTCCAGATGAGAAAAGAGGCTAAGGCGATGACCATGCAGAAGACTATCCCTGGGACCTCGTAGGCAAACCCCTCCAGCCTCTGCCGAAACCCTCTTCGCTCCATGGATGCCCATCTGAATGTCGGTTTCTCATATAGAGTTTTCCTATGGCCAAGAATGGGTTTTTAAAACAGTAGTCCATGTATTTTCCGTCATGAAGCACTTTCACTACACAGAGGTAGAGAATCTGGACGTACCTGAGCCGGCTGAGAAAGTCAAGATAAGGTGGCTCATCAACGAGAAGAATGGTGCGCCCAACTTCGCCATGAGGCGGTTCGAGGTGGCCCCTGGTGGCAGCACGCCGTATCACACCCACGAGTGGGAGCACGAGGTCTACGTGCTGGAGGGAGACGCCGTCGCTGTCTCCAAGGACGGGGAGACAGCTATCAGCCCGGGCAGCGTCCTGCTTGTGGAGCCCAACGAGATACACAACTTCAAGAACACGGGCGACAAGCCCCTCGTGTTCCTGTGCATGATCCCTCTCCAGAAATAGCGTTTTTAGGCGCTTAGACCCGTTTCCGGGTTTTTTCCATCGATCCCTGTAAATTTACTGGTAATCCATATTCCTTTTTAATAATATTCCGCCTTGGGAGAACGAAGAACATGAATCGCGGATACTCCTCTAGAACTGTAAACCATGTTTGTAGGGGTGCCCTATACACTCTAGGTTATAGGGGATATCCGTCGAACGATTGTCTCAGTAGGGGTCAATATTGAAAAGCAGGCGATCTAAGCTCGAAATATACCTAGATGTACTCAAGGTGATCAAGGAGGGCACGAAGAAGCCCACACGCATTATGTACGGTGCCAACCTGTCATGGAAGCTGCTTCAGGGCATTCTCTCTTCTATGGTGGCCCAGGATCTTATTGTTGAGGTCGACGCGTCCGAGTCGAAGGACAAGCGGACAAGCAAGTACTACGAGATCACCCCCAAGGGTGACAGCGTCATCAGGTACTTCGATCGCGCCAAGGGACTCATCGAGATCGACGAGCCTGACTTCAACCCCCTCCAGATCGCTCGGGGACGGTAGAGGAACCCCAACCTTTTTTCCT
>CAZCKR010000003.1:21437-41313 GCA_964499305.1 uncultured Candidatus Bathyarchaeia archaeon
TTCAACCCCCTCCAGATCGCTCGGGGACGGTAGAGGAACCCCAACCTTTTTTCCTATAAAAATTGTTAGTGGAGACTAGATTTCCAGCTTTTTTCCGTACTTGTCGCCGTGGAAAAGCTCACCGAATGCTTTCCTTCCACGGGGGTCGGGCTTCTGGTCCGGCACCCCTATGGGCAGAAGGTTGATCACCCTCATCTCCTCGGGTATCCCCAGGAGCTCCTTCACCTGATCTTCGTGGAATGCGCCTATCCAGCAGGTGCCGTACCCAAGCTCCCAGGCCGCCAGCACCATGTGCTCCACCGCGGTCATGACGTCGCGCTCGGCCCAGCGCTCGTACACCTCCGGGTTCTTGGGGTCCATGGCCAAGGCCGCGACTATTACGCCTGCGTCTCCTACCCAGGTCTGGTTGCGGGCGACGACTCCGAGCTTCTTCCTCAGCTCGGGGTCCCTGACGACGACGAACCTCCACGGCTGCTTGTTTCCGGCGCTGGGCGCCAGCCGGGCAGCCTCCAGTATCTGCTTGAGGTGCTCGTCGGGGACAGGCTCGGGCTTGTACTTCCTCACGCTTCTCCGGGTCTTGATGGCATCGAAGACGTTCATTGCACCGGATATTGTGGAACGACTCGATTTAACCTAATCGAATCCCCGGGCTCAGCTTTTATCCTTGGTGGCCGAGATGATACCGTGAAAGGCTTTGAGGATAGCGGTTGCGAGCTTCAGCCATGAGACCCTGACCTTCTGCCCCGAGATCAGCACCCTCGAGGCTTGGGAGGCAGGCGGTATAAGGTACGGCCCAGACGCCCTCGACACCGAGGGAGAGGGCAAGGGATACATCACCGGCTACAAGGAGGCCGCCGAGGGCCAGGAGGACGTTGAACTCGTCGGCATACTCCGCACGGGCTGGCCCAAGCTGACCGGCTACGGCAGCTGGATCACGACGGAGGCCTTCGACGTGATCACCGGCCGCATCGTTAGCCGGCTGGAGGAGCAGGTGAACGGGGAAGGAGTCGACGGCGTCCTCCTGGCTCTCCACGGCGCCATGGCGGTCACCAACGTGCCTCGCCCAGAGGCCGAGATAGTGCGTAGAGTCAGGAAGACGGTGGGCGACGTCCCCATCATGGTGACGTTCGACCTTCACGCCAACGAGGACGTCGAGATGGCCCACGCCGCCGACGCAGTCTTCATACTCAAGACGTATCCCCACCTGGACGCCCACGAGATAGGGTACACGGCCGCGAGGTGTATGATGGAGACCGTAAGAGGCGGCTTCAACCCCGAGATGGCGTTCAGGAAGCCGAGGATAGCGTCGGCCAGCGTCTTCCAGGCGAGCGGGTTCCACCCCATGAAGAAGGTGTACGACAGGTGCCGAGAGTGGGAGGAGAGGGGCGTCTACTGCGCCTCTGTTGCCCCCGGCTTCGCGTACGCAGACGTGCCGGATCTGGGCGCCAGCGTCTTCGTGGTCACAGATGGGGGCAGGGGGCTGGCCGAGGAGGCGGCTCAGGACCTCCACGACCTCATGTGGAGCCTCAGGGAGGAGCTGACGAGGAAGCTGCCCGGGGCCAGAGAGGGCGTCGCCGAGGTCGTCAAGATGGTTGAGGCTGGTAAGAAGCTGGTGGTCATCGCGTACCACGACGACAGGCTGGGGGACGGCACCCATGTGCTCAGGGAGCTGCTGGACCAGGGAGCCGAGAACTGGTGCAGCACAGGCGTAGCAGACCCGGAGGCGTTGAAGATGCTCAGCGAGAGCCACGTGGTCGGGGACAGGGTCACCGTGAGGATCGGCGGCTGGCTGGACCCCGTATCGGGGGACCCCGTCGAGGTGTCGGGCAGGATCGAGTATCTTGGTAGCGCCGACTGGGTTGAGACCGGGCCCATGGGGCGGGGCGCGGAGATGCACGTGGATCTAGTCGCCGCCCTCGACCTTGGGCGTAACAGGCACGTGGTGGTCACCGAGAGGCTGTCGGCACCCATGAGCGGGGACCGGCTGAAGGCGCTGGGGCTTGACGTGGACAGCTTCGACATCGTGGAGATCAAGAGCAGGGTCCACCACAAGGCGTGGTGGGACACGTGGAGCGCCGTGGACTACCCGGTGGACCCGCCTGGGCTGGGGCCGGCGGACCTCAGCATTCTGGAGTACAAGTACCTGCCGTGGGACATCTACCCGATTGGAGAAAAGTATAGAAATATGGGCACTCATCCGTGAGAGTTTGGAGGGTCCAACACTTTTCTTCATGCTCCACGTGGAGCAACGGATCCAGCGATGCTAGGATACTATGAGCTCCTCGGCCTCCTCTGATGAGGTCTCCCTGGGCTGGGTGAGCTCCTTCTCCACCTCGATGAAGCACTGAACTATAGGGGACTCTCTGTTCAACGCGTAGAGCTCGGCTCTCCCGATTCTCCGGGTCACCTTGACGGCGCCCTCCTCCAGGAGAACGGGCAGGTACTCGTAGAGTGTGCGCTTGGCCATCCCTATGGCATCCATGATCTCCTTCCGGGAGAAGTCGTGGTTAGGGTTATCCAGGAAGAAGTCCAGGAGCCTGAGCTGGGGGGAGGCGCCGAACACCTTCAGGAAGACTGAGCTGTGCTCTTCGCTGTAGATTGAGGACATCCTAGGCACCGTCCCAACCAATGGTGTGAAGGTATATAAGTGTGTCACCTTTAAAGGTGTAGCAAGTGACCCTTTTTGGCTCCCCGTGACATGACCCCCGAGGAGATCAAGGCTGAGGTGTGCTGGAGGCTCCGGAGGCGTAACTGCTGGGGGGCCAGGTACCTTCCTGTGGACAGCTTGGTGGACTGGCTGGGGAGGCTGGTCAAGAAGGACTGGAAGAGGGTCTAGGCGTCCGTCGATGAGCTGATCAGGGGAGGCCTTCTGCTCTCCCACAAGAAGGGACGCACCGTCTCCCTGAACCCTCACAGAATCCGTGAAATCGAGGCCCTCCTTGAGGAGCCCCTTTAACCCTGTTTCACCTGTAACATCACTCGACCTTCACGGCGAACCTGAGCACGGCCAGCGCCGTGAAGTTTAAGGCTATGGCGATGTTGAAGACGTTGCCGAAGCCTATCAGCCCGGCGAGGTACCCCGCCACCACCGGCGCGAAGGCGCCGACTATGCTGCCCGGGAGGAAGAACAGGGCGTAGCCCAGGCCCCTCTGTCTTCGGGGTGTGAGCTTAGCCATTATGGCGCTTCTGGGCGCCATGCCCAGGGTGTTGGTGAACCCGTAGGCGACGTAGAGCGCGGTGAACGCCGTGTTGCTGGGTATGTTGAGGCTGAGGGCGAGGAGGGTGAACGCGACGAAGAGGACACCCTGGAGCCACCGCTTGTCGCCGTGTCTAGCCGCCATGTAGCCGCCGATGGGCGCCGCCAGGAGCCCTGTGAGCGTGGTGGCGCTGCTTATGAAGGAGGCGAGGGCGATGTCCATACCCCTAATGTCCTGGAGGTATAGGACGAGGAAGCTGCTTATCATGCTGCCTCCCATGCTGCGGAGCGCGGAGTAGACGAGGAACATGACTAGGCTCGCGGTGAGGAACTTCTCGGAGTCGCCCTCCTCCTCGGGCTTCTCGTCGTTTAGCTTCTTCTCCTCGAGGGTCTCCTCCTCGATGAAGAGCACCATGGCGATGCCTATGATCATGGGGACTGCGAGGACTAGGTAGACCTGTCTCCACTGCCAGGCTAGTACGCCGATGAGGAGGCTCACGGCGAGGGGCCCCATGGCGTGGCCTAGGGTGCCGCCGGCTCCGTGGAGGCCTAGGGCTTTGCTTCGGTCCTGGGGCTTGAAGCGTTTGGTGGTGTAGCTGTAGCTGGCGGGGTGGTAGATGGTGGTGTTGATGTAGACCAGGCTTATGGCGGCCACCAGCATCACGGGGTTCCGTGCTACGCCAGCGAGTACGGCGCCTGCGGCGGCGAACGCGAAGCTGAGGAGGAGCATCTTCTTGCTGCCTATCCTGTCGGTGAGGAGGCCTGTGGGTATAGCGAGGAGGGCCTGGCAGAGGGGAGGTATGGCGGCTATGAGGCCGAGCTGCTGGAGGCTTAGGCTGAACTCTTCTCTGAGGAGGCTGAAGATGGCTGTGTGGATGCCGCCGAAGACGTGGGTTAGGGTGTGGGTTGCGGCCATGGCTATGAGGCCGTAGGTTAGCAGCTTGACGCTCTTCTGTTTGTCCTCCATGTTTGTCGCCGTATTGGACGGTGGCCCGTATTTAAGATTGGTTGAGGGGTTTCACCGGATTATCTGTAGCTCGCCTATGTCTCTGTACTCGCTGACGTTCTCTGAGCCTGTCGCCGTCACCACGTAGCTGTCCTCGGTGTGCACCCTTGCGTGGCCCATTGCTACGCTGGGCTCGACCTGGAAGAACATGCCCTGCTCCAGGGTCCAGTCTCCGTGGCTGGGGCCGAGGAAGGGGTACTCGTGGCAGCCTATGCCGAGGCCGTGGCCGATGAACGCCCTGTCGTAGGGGTGGCCGCGGGACTCGTAGAACTCCTTGACGGCGTCGTGGACCTCCTGCACCTTCGCGCCTGGGGCGAGGGCTTCTCCGGTGGCTCTCTCGGCTTCCACCGCGAAGCTGTATGCCTTGAGCTGGGTGGGGTCGGGCTTGGCTACGGCGGCTGTTCTGCTGATGTCGCTGAGGTAGCCGTCGAAGAGGCAGCCGAAGTCGACGTGGATGAGGTCGCCCTCCCGTATCCGGTAGTCGCCGGGGACGTGGTGGGTCTCGTGGATGTTGGGGCCGGCTCCCATGGTCATGAAGGCGACGGTGTCGGCGCCGTACCCCAGGGTGAGACTGATCATGTTCTGGGCTATCTTTTTCTCGGTGTCGCCGGGTCTGGCCGTCTCGAAGGCCACGGTGATGGCTTTGGCGGTGGCCATGTTGATGCGGCTCAGGTGCTTGAGCTCGTCTGGGGTCTTTATGGCCCTCAGTTGGTCGAGTATGGGCTGGCAGTCGGTGAGCTGGGCTTCTGGGAGGAGGCTCCGGAGGTGGTCGAGGCAGGCGCCGGGGATGTCTAGGGTCTCGACGCCTATCCTGCATTTGCTGTGGCCGAGCTGGGTGAGGGTTTCTGCGAGGTAGGCTATGGGTTTGAGGGGCCCCCACTCGCCGCCTTGATAGACGCGTAGGTCTTTTATCCACGTGGTTTTCTGGGCTGTGACGTGTTCGTTGGCGTGGACGGCGAAGACGGGGTTCCCGTCGAGGGGTATGATGACGGCTGCGAGGCGTTTGAGCATGGTGATTGTCATTATCTCGCTGTGGCTGGTGTAGTAGACGTTGTCGTGGCTGGTGGCGACGATGGCGTCTAGGTTGTTCTGCTCCATGTGTTCTCGGGCTTTGCTGAGGCTGAATCCTGTCTTCATGGTATAGGGGTGGCTTCGGTGGTATTCATGGTTTGCTGGGGATATGGTTTGTGTCATGTTACTTGGAATAACGGGAAAAAAATTTTTGGGCCGGGATTGATGGTTAAGTGGAGTAAGCGTTTTCTGGGGTTCGTTTTTGTGTTCGGTGGACGACGTTTTTGTATATAATTGGATCTAAAAGGGGTGTTTCTGGGGCTCCTTTCGGTGAAAGGGGCGTCGATTCGCCTTTTCTCGTATACCCCCCCTCCCCCTGGTATGAGGGTGTTTTGGGGCGGCCTGACGGATCGATTTTTCTTGGTTACATGGGACACCGTGCTTGGATTACTGTTTATGATGGGTGGGTCTTGGTGTTGGTATCAATGCAATTTTTATTAGCATTCACCCAAACCCGTATTTGGGTGCGAGAGCCTGTTTTACTTTATCCAAGAATTCTCAGGTAATGGTTCCCCCTAAAACCGCAGCCAGTGTGGGTGATTTTGATAAAATTATTGAGTCAGGGATATAATCAGTGATTTGGTTAAACCCCATAAAATTATGGATATGTTGAGGATATAATCAGTGATTTGGTTAAACCCCATAAAATTATGGATTATAGTATGCATTCGCCCAGAACCATGAAATATGTAGACAATAAAGTATCTTAACTGAATCTAAATGCCCTTCAAAGACGTAATCGTTGAAAGAGAGGACAGAAGACTTCTGATCAAGATAAACAGGCCCGAGGTACTTAACGCGCTCCGTAAAGACACCTTCCTTGAATTAGAGCAGGCGCTGAAAGAGTTTTCAGGTGCAGACGCGTGTTGGGCGATGATAATCACAGGGGCAGGGGATCGAGCGTTCTCAGCAGGCGGAGACATCAAAGCCCTCAACAACATGGACAGCAGCGACGCAGCCTCCTTCGCCGCCATGACCCACAGGATCCTCGACAGGTTGGAGAGCATCCCTAAGCCCATAATCGCAGCCGTCAACGGCCTCGCCCTCGGAGCTGGATGCGACCTCGCCATCGCATGCGACATGGTCGTAGCATCCGAGAAAGCACGGTTTGGGGAGCCCCCTGCAGGCCTAGGGATCACCACCCCATTCGGCGGCACTCAGAGGCTTCCGAGGATCGTCGGCCCCAAGAGAGCCAAACAGCTCTTCTTCACCGGCGAGACCATAGACGCCGAGGAAGCGCTCAGGTTTGGTCTAGTAAACAAAGTCGTCAAACATGAGGAACTATTGTCGGAGACGAGGAAGCTGGTGGAGAAGATACTTGAACGCGCGCCCATAGCCGTCGGCTACTTTAAACAGCTCGTGAACTTCAGCTCTTATGGGAGCCTAGGTGAGGGCGATAAGCTGGAACAAGAGCTCTTCGCGAGATGCTTCGAAACCGAAGACAAGAACGAGGGCATGACCGCCTTCCTTGAGAAAAGGAAGCCAACATTCAAAGGCAGATAACTTGTGTAAGCCCAACCATGCATACAATCGATGTCTACACCCTCTCCACTGACAATTCATCAGCCTTCTCGCCCTGATATGTAATGACAATAATCGTAGCTTATTGGTCCAAGCTTCGTGGTCTCACAGGGGAACTCGGGGCACTCAAAGCACAGGTTCACACTTTTCTTGTAGGCGCAGGTGGCCACCTTGCAGAACCTGTTCTCTTTGGGGTGCATCCCAACTCACCGCTGGGGCAGGCGCCTCTAATCATCCTCGGACACTTCTCACAAGCGATGCCGCATACACCAATCTTCATTTATCCATCCTCAGATTCGTGTTCATGCATGCGTTGAAGGTTGGATAAAGTCTTCTACCTTGTTTTAAAAATAAGGTTTCCTTGATAAAATTATGGATTACTCCATGTTGTTATGATTCTATCGTTCTCTTTCAAATAGCAAGTAATGTTTTACCCAGATATCACGACCGCTCGCTTGATAGGTATGAAGATGCCATCCATCTCTCTGGACGTCTTCAATACATTCTGCTACCTTCCGGTGATCCTCAATCTGTATACACCTCCATTCTTTCACCCATGTTCACCTCCTGAAAATCTCACATCATAGAGAGGTTTTCTACATTTATTAAAAATGTGTATGTTCCAGTGATAACTGTGTGTGGGGGGTTTGGGGCCAAAATTTTACCCTCGCTTTCTTCTATCCATGAATTGTTTGGGGGTGTACCGTGTGTATGTGTAGGAAGATGGTAGAGAAGAGCAGAGAGGTTTTGGGTTTGGGGATAAATTATGGATGGGCTCAGGATATGATCAGGGATTTGGTTAAACCCCATAAAATATTGGGTTGGTTATACCGGGTTCTCGATGAGGGCGAACAGGACTCCATGCATCTCTTTGGGGTGTATGAAGGCCCATCTGCTCCCGTTGGGGTACTCCACGGGTTTCTCGGAGGTGAACCTGACTCCCTTCTCTCTCAGCTCGGCCGCTGTGTCGTCTAGGTCCGTGACTTCGAGGCCGATGTACTGTACTCCTTCTCCTCGTCTTTCCATGAACCTGGCCACGGGGCTTTCGGGTTGGTATGGCTCCATCAGCTCGAATACGTCTTCTCCGAGGGTGAGGTACGTGTTTTTTACTTTGTCGATGTCGCTGGTTCCCGTCCGGATGATCTGTGACCCTAGTTTCTGTGTGAAGTTTTGTCTTGCTTGTTCTATGTTTTTCACGGCGATTCCCACGTAGGCGATCTTTTTTATCATGTGGATTCATGTGGATCATTGTTTCACGTTTTATTTATGCATGAATATCAGGTATTGCAGGGGTTGGGATAGATTTCTGAGCAGGGGTTGCTTGGAATAAGCGTTTTCTGGGGCTTCTTTCGGTGGAAGGGGCGAGGGTTCGCCGTTTCTCGTTTACCTCCCCCTAGGATTAGGGTGTTGTGGGGCGGACTGACGGATCGGTTTTTCTTGGTTAAATGACTGGTTTCAATGCGTGCATTAGACTCTTTTTCTTTGACATGTTTGTTTAGGAGTTTGATGAATGTTCTCTGTAGTTTTTCTGTTGATAAATATAGAGTCAATAAAAACTTCATGAACACAATTACGGTGAAGCGAGGATGAAACTATGTATAAAGGGGGTACAGAGGCGCGTTAAGCCTCTACTTTGTACTTGTCGTATAGTCTCTTCAGGTGCCGGTTCAGCTCTCTGGCCCGTTCCTCGGACTCGGATGGCTTGAGCTCCTCGCATTCGTAGCCCACCACCTCCCGCATGTGCTTCACGTTCTCCTCTAGGTACACCACGGTGCCGTCGTCCTTCACCCGTTCGATGCCGTCGAGCCTGGCCCCCTTCTCGTTGATCTCAACGGCCTCCTCAAGGCTGATGCCGGGCAGGACCAGCTCCGCGCCCTCCTCCCCGAGCCTGATGGGGTATGAGCCGGGTAGCCCGTTGGGGCCAGGCACGCAGACGTGGGTCCTCCGGGTGTCGTAGTAGATCGCGAGGACGTTCTTGAGGAAGCTGGAGGCGGTCTTCATCTGGTCCACGAGGGCTCCCGCGTACTGGACGCTGGCGGCGTAGCCCGCTTCGCTGTACATATCCCTCAGCTTCTCGTTGGGGTACCTGCCCGTGGCGTCCTCCCCGTCCACGAGCACCTTGACCCAGAAGGGGCCGTCATACCTCTTCGTGTAGAAGGTGCCGTGGTGCCCTACGCCGTAGATGGTGACGCTCCTGTACGGTACGCCTTCAGCTCGGGCTACGAGCCGTTTAAACCTGGAGACGCCTAGGTCCATGTTGCCTCCGCCGCAGACGGGGGCCATCCCCAGCTTCCCCAGGACCACGTTCGTGGTGTCCGGGAAGGCGCCGTTGACCACCTTGATGTCGAGGCCCGTCCTCTTCACCGCCTCCATGAGCTTCATCGCCAGGGTCAGGTGGTTGGGGAGCCAGGGCCCTATGGGGCCTATCTTCTTGTACTCGTCGTCGGGGAGGAGCCTGGTGATCCACCACGAGCCCAGGCTTGAGAGGTTGCAGACCACCTTGGGCTGAAGCTCCTTCAGGGTCTCGGCCGTGCCTTTGACGTCGAAGAGGTCGATGTTGGTGAAGCTGAGGTCGGGGTAGTGCCCGAAGTTGTGGGCGACGTGGAGGCTCTCCTCGATCTCGGCTCTTCCTTTCGCTTCGTTGACGTCGGCCCCGATGACCTTGATGGGCAGCCCCATGCTGGCTATCTGGTAAATCATGTCGTGGCCGACGCTGCCGGCGGAGCCTATGATCATTATAGAGTCCATATGTTTACACCTGAAAATTGATCATGGGTTAGGTATATAAAATGGGGACTAGGGTTCGTTTATTACTCTGGTTTATTAGGCGGGTTCAACCCCTGGCAACTTTCAATTCTTGTATCAAGTTACAAGGAATAAGCGTTCTCCGGGGTGTTTTTGTGTTCGGTGGACGACACTTTTGTATATAATTGGATCTGAAAGGGGTGTTTCTGGGGCTCCTTTCGGTGGAAGGGGCGTCGGTTCGCCTTTTCTCGTCTACCCCCCCCCCTCCCCCCCTGGTTGAGGGTGTTTTGGGGGGGTCTGACGAAACGGTTTTTCTTAGTTACATGGAATAAGCGTTTTTTGGGGCCGCATCAGAGTGTTTTGTTCCCTGTTACATCAAATTAACGTTTCTGGGATGTCCCTGATGGATTAATAATCTAGTATTGTTCTGGGGAGTGGCTGCACCCCGTGGGGAGAGCTAGCCCTCGCGCTCGTAGTAGCCGAGCTCCTTCTTGGGGCCGAAGCTCCTGAGGCCCTCCTCCTCCAGCTGCCTGCACAGCCGCTCGGCCTCCTCGACGGTTATCTCCTCCCTACCCCTGAGGTACTCGATGATCTCGAGGGCCTCCTCCTCGCCGCTGCACCGCCTGATGAAGTCTATGACGTCGGGGTCGTAGCCCGCGAACCTGCGCTGGGGCTTCGGCGGCTCCACCTCGAACTCGAGGTCTGCCTTGCCTTTGCCTTCCTCCATCTCCTTGGCGATGGCCGGGAACCGTTTCTTGAACTCGTCGCGCTTCATTTCCTGTCTGCATTCCGGTGCGGAGGATAATAAATGTGGTGGGCGCTTAGCGTGGCCTCTCCTCTAGCCTAGGCATCTTGTACACTATGACGCCTCCCTTGACGTCTCTCTGGATCGTGATCCCCGGCGCTATCCAGCTGCCGCTGCCGATGACCACGCCGGGGTGGAGGGACACGTTGACGCCCGTCTGGACGCCGTGGCCCATTATGACTCCCAGCTTTCGTTGGCCACTGCTCATCCTCTCCCCCTTCACGGTGACCTCGATGTCGGATTTGTCGAAGCGGAGGTTGGCCGTTATGGTGCCGGCGCCTAGGTTGCAGTTTGCGCCTATCAGGCTGTCCCCTATGTAGCTCAGGTGGGCCGCGTGGGTGCCGTCCATTATTACGCTGTTCTTTATCTCGCAGCCGTTGCCTATCCGGACGTTCTTGCCTAGGCAGGTGCCCGCCCGGATATGGCAGTTGGGACCCACGTCGCTGCCCTCCCCGATGATGACCGGGCCCTCGATGTACGCCCCAGAACGCACCCGGGCGTCCTTCTTTACCCACACGGAGCCGTCCATATGGACTCCTTTCTCGACGGCGCCCTCTATCTTGGTCTCTAGATCCGCCATGGCTCGACTGTTGGCCTCCAGCAGGGTCCATGGGAGCCCTATGTCCAGCCAGTCGCCTTCGTGTATCTCGTGCATGTGGAGGGTCACGCCGTCGTCGATCATGAGCTGCATGGTGTCCGTGATCTCGTACTCGCCGCGGCTGCTCTTCTTGGTCTTGGCTATGTAGCTGAAGACCTTCACCGGGAACACGTAGATGCCCACGTTGGCGTATTTGCTGGGCTCTGTTCCCCTAGGCGGTTTCTCCACCACCCCGGTGACGACGTCGCCGTAGAGCTTGAAGGCGCCGTACTGGCTAGGGTCCTCCACCCTGAGCCCGGTGACCGTGACCTCGCCCTCGACGTGGGCGTCCCGCAGCCCCCTCAGCGTGCCCTCAGAGACGAAGTGGTCGCCGTAGAGCCCCATGAAGCTGTCCATGCCGACCCACTCGATGGCCGACTTGAACGCGTCGGCTGTGCCCAGGGTCTCCCTCTGGGTGACATAGCTGATGTTGACTCCCAGACCCGAGCCGTCCCCGAACCGTTCCTTGATCATGTCCTCCATGTAGTTGGTCACTACGAGGACGTCCTCTATGCCCGCCTCCCTGACCCTGAGTATCAACCACTCCAGGAGAGGCCTCCCGCCGACCAGCAGCAGAGGCTTTGGGCACCCATCCGTCAGGGGCCTGAGCCTCGTACCCTTCCCCGCCGCGAGTATCACAGCCTTCACTTCAAACCACCTAACACCTTCTTCACCAAACCCTTGGCCCGTAGCATCAGGGCCTCCATGTCTTCCCTGCTTCTACCTTCCACGGTCACCCTTATGAGGGGCTCTGTCCCCGACGGCCTGACGAGGACCCATCCCTCCTCCACCTCAAGCCTGACGCCGTCAACGGTGCTGACGTCCTTCACCCCCTTGAAGCTGTCCACGTACCCCTCGGACAAGGCCTTCATCGCCTCCTGTTTAAGGTGGTTGGGGCACTCCAGCTTGGCCCTCCCGAGAGGGTAACTCGGCGCCGGCTCTACGAACTCCTCCAGCGTCGTCTCCGTATCCCCCAGTGCTTCAATGAGCTTCAGCGCCGACAGTACGCCGTCGGGGCACATGTGTACCTCAGGGAACACCCAAGCGCCCACCGGCTCTCCTCCGAAGACCGCCCCGTGCTCCGCCACGGCCTCGGTGACGAAGGCGTCCCCCACGGGGGTCCGCACCACCCTGCCTCCCGCCGCCTCGACCATGTCGTCGACACTCATGGACGCACCTACGTGGGTTACCACTATGCCTCCGCCGCTCCTCTCCACCGCGTACCCGGCGTAGGCCGCCAGCACCCTGTCAGGGTCCAGCATGGCCCCGTCGCTGCCCACGGGCATCATTCTGTCCCCGTCCCCATCGAACCCGAACCCGATGGACATGCCCCGGGCCCTCATGTAGCCACCTAGCCGTCTCAGCGTCTCGGCGTTGGGCTCAGGGTCTCCCGCCGGGAACCTTCCGTCGGGCACGGCGTTGATGAACTCCGCCTGGACGCCCAGCTCCTCGAAGACCCTGGGCGCGGTCACACACGTGGCCCCGCTGAACAGGTCACACGCTACCTTGTCGTCCCAGTACAGGTCCAGGGCCTCGCCCAAGGCGTCCGCGTAGGGCTCCACGGCGTCCACCTCCTCCACGCCCCCGACGCAGTCCCAGGGCGCCAGCCTGTAAGCTCCCTCCTCCAGTATCCTCTCCAGCTCCAGCTGCTCCCTGCTGGTGAAGCTCATGCCGTCGCCGTTGAAGACCTTGAAGCCGTTGTACTGGGGCGGGTTGTGGCTGGCGGTTATCTCGACCCCCGCGTCGGAGCCTGTCTCCCTTATCATCCACGCCGTGACCGGCGTAGGCACCAAGCCCAACGCGAGGGCGTCCGCTCCTCCCGCGGCCAGCCCGCTCAGGAGCGCCGACTCCAGCATGGGGCCGGTCAACCGGTGGTCCCTGCCCACCACCATGCTCCCGCCTTCGTGCATGGTGACCAGCGCGACACCCACCCTCTGGGCGAGGGTCGTCGTTATCTCCACGTTGGCGAGCCCCCTTATCCCGGAGGACCCGAAAAGCTTCGGCTTCACCTGACACGCCTCTTGGGTACGAATCTGCGGAGGGAGTCAACCCTCATAAGCTTTTCCAGGTCGTCGACGCCGAGCCCTCTCCTCGGGTCGCCGTATATCTCGCAGCGGTCGTCCCCGTACGCGTCAACATCTCCTGGTGACCTCACCACGATCTCGGCCTCGTAGCCTCTCACCGTGAGCCTGATGTGGGTGGTGGATCTGGGGAGCCCCTCCAGAGTGAACCCCTCCACGTCTCTACCCTCCACGCTGTAGCTCCGTGAGAGTTCGCGCTCCACCTCGTCGGGGTCGCCGTACACTATCACGTCGATGTCGCTTCCTATGCGGGCGGTGCCCCTCCAGACGCTGCCCATGAGCCTGGGGCCATACCGCCTCAGCGTCTTCATCACTTCAAGGGCGGCATCCCTCATCTCTATGAGCCGGCTCCTCCTCTCGGGGCCCTCCGTCTCGTCGGCGAGCCTGTCGAGCTCGGCGGCAACCTCGTAGTTGCTGGGCAGCGCCTTGGCGCCGAGGCTGGCAGCCGCCGTCTCCTTGGCGTCTTTGTATTCCTTCACGGAGCGGTTGTACATCAGCCTCGCCGCCTCGCGTGCGACGTCTTCACGGGTGGCCATCCTGAACCAATACGCGTCCCACGATATGATAGTTTCAGTCATGGGCCTGAAATAGGGGATTGGAAGGTAACCGAGAAACGAGGAAAAACTATGGCTCAATTCACACCGTCTGCGTGGTGGTCCGGGTCATAAGGCTTATGTAAATGAACTATTCACAAAGGGCACATAACGCATACTCGAGTTAGTATAAATAAAATAGATGGTCACTTTAGAGATGAGGAACCTATTGCTGTAGCGATAGAAGCTTTACAAACCTTAGCAATGAATTCGAAATCCAACCTATCAATCGTATCCACACTCGTGTGATAATAGGGATACCAAAAATATTATTTTCTTCAATCATGAAAAATTTTGAATTTTTTTACTTCTCCGCCGTGGTGGTCTATCAGGATTTTTTCTCCGTCTTGTCCGTCTACGAATTTTATTTTTTCCCCTAGGGAGGTCAAGGGGTGTCCTCCTGGGGTGATGAACGTGTGTCCTTTTTCATGTTTGAGGATCTGAATTGTCGATGCGGGGTTGTCTGCGTCCGGGGAGACCAGGACAAGTTTGGAGCCCACCTGACTGATCAATGCAAATCCCCTCTCTGTCGCAGCATAGAACCCTGTCAGGTCGCTGAAATCAGGTTCCTCCTCACCTTCATGTTGTTCTAACTCCCCCTTCCTGTTCGCGAGATGGCTGAACATTGTGGTTATCGCGTTGAACCATGAGTAGTTCAGGCCATCGGCTGCATTAATCAGTACAACGAGGATGGCTCTGTCTTTCTGGTTTAATCCGGAGAGTGATTTAAAACCCGGGTAACCCCCGCTATGATAGACCACGATTTCTCCGCCAGGGTATTCCGCTATTTCAAAGCCTAGCCCCCGTTTATTTCCGTCATGGTTTACTTGGACCCTCTGCATTTCCCGTTTGATGTTATCTGGAAACAGAGTGTTGTTTCCATACATGTGGGCTCGGAAGAATTTGATCAAATCCTCCGATGTACTGCTTAAACCCGCAGCGGCACGCATGACTTTTGCTGGAAAATGCTCAATTGGCTCTCGTTCATGTCTGGGGAGTTTAATCTTGTATCCTGTGGCGTGTTTGGCGAGATTGTCCTGATCCACGTCGATTACAGTGTTTTTCATCTCTAATGGCTCTAGAATCGTTTTTTGGATATACTCTTCATAGCTCTGACCCGATACTGCCTCAACGATCTGTCCGAGGACTGCGTAGCCAAAATTTGAATATTTTATATTCTCACTCGTTTTGAAGACGCTGACTCCTTCTTTGATTTGTTGTTTGATCTCCTCCAAGCTGGGTGAATCGTGGTTGGTCCAATGGGCCGTGTTCCCGTCGCACGTTATTCCGCTGGAGTGAGTGAGCAGATGATGGATGCATATGTTTTGGAGGTTGTTATCTTTCTCTGATGTAAACCATGGTAGATGTTTTGATACTCTGTCATCAAGTGATAACTTGTTTTCATGGTAGAGTTTCATTATTGCAGTAGCAGTGAACAGTTTGGATTGAGAGGCAATTCGGAATAAGTGTTGATCAGTTAATTTAACTTGGTCCTCCAGATTTGCGTAACCATACTCTTTTCTAAAAACAACCTCATCTTCCACAAAAACCCCAATGGCAGCGCCAGGAATTTCCTTGATATAAACCTGAAAATCAAGCCAATTATCAATCAGATGGAGAGCTCGTTTATATTCATTCTTTTTATCCATTTTTTTTAATGATGCGAGAGCGCTATATTAAACCCCCTAACATCTGGTAATCACATATTGTACGTAAGCTCGAAAACGAATTTAATCATAGATGCTCGTCGAGCATGGAGCGTATCTGTTTCTCTGACTTCGCGCCTACATCGCGGTGGATGAGCTCACCCTGCTTGAAGATCATGAAGCACGGCACTCCTTTCACGTCGTATCTTGATGCGTAGCCTAGGTTCCTGTCCACGTTCACGGTGACTATACTATACCCTGTGTTCTCTCCGTCGAGTTTCTTGAGCACCTTCTTGATGGTGTGGCAGGGTGGGCACCACGACGCCCAGTACTCCAGCAGCACCGGCTTCTCCGAGGAGAGAACCTTCTCCTCGAACTCCCTGTCGCTTATCTCCATCTACTCATCTCCATCATGATCTGTTACCACGAGCTCTGGGCTATACCCCACTGTTACGTGGGCTCCCGGTTCGTAGACCTCCAGCGTCATGGTCTCCTTGTGCTCCCCGCTCCACCACGTCTTCGGGAACACGGTGTCCCTGACGGACTCCAGCCGTCCGCGGACCCCGGGCTGCAGGAGCAGGGTGAACATCCTGTCGATCTCCGCCTCCAACGGGGTCTTCGGCTGGTAACCGAGGTTCTCACGCAGCTTCTTGGAGACCACCAGGAAGGGATGCTCGTCCGCCTCGACGCGGGGGTTCTCCACCCGCTGGATGCGGACCGTGAGCCCGTGCCTCTGGCTCCCCACCCTGGCAACGATCTCCGCGAGCTCCTTGACCTTGTGGAGCTGGCTCAGCTGGTTCACCACGTCGTACTGCCCGGGCTCAGGCGGCGAGGAGAGGAGCCGCACCATGCACTCCATGGCGTCCTCCAGCGCCAGGTAGCCCCGTATCTGCTCCCCGGACCCATAGACGGTCAACGGGATGCCAAGCACCGCCTGCGCGACGAACCTGTTGATCACGGTGCCGAACCACTCGTCCACGTCGAGCCTCGTGCGCAGATCCGGGTGCTCTGAGACCTCCTCCGTGTGGACGCCGAAGATGACGCCCTGCATCACGTCGTAGCTCCTGAGCCACCAGTACTTGCACGCCTCGTAGACGTTGAACGTGTCCTGGACCTTGCTGACGTGGTAGAAGCTAGCCGGGTCCCGCGGCGTCAGCTCCCCGCCCATGCTCCACTCTTGGCCCCTCCAGGTGAGCACAGCGTCGGCTGGGAACAGTCCCTCGAAGATGGGTCGCCCGGTCAGCGGAGTGCCGTACTCTCCCATGGTGCCCAGCTTGAGTATGTTGGCCTCGGGGCAGATCTCCTTGATGAGGAACAGCACTCCGAGGGTGCCCAGGGTGTTGTTGTGCTGGGTCCTGATGGCGTGCTCCGCGTCCACCATGCTGTAGGGCGCGCTCGGGATCTCCCCGTAGTGGACCACCGCCTCGGGCTGCACCTCTCTCAGGTACTCGGCCAACGCGTCCCTGTCTAGGAGGTCGAGTTCACGGAAGCCTATGTCCACGCCGAGCTGCTCCCTCGCGGCCTTGAGCCTGGTCTCCATGTCCGCGATGGGCACGACGCTCATGCTTCCCTTCTCAGCGACGGCTTTCCGCCTGAGATAGTTGTCTATGCCGCTGACTCTGCAGCCCAGCTTCGCGAGCTTCAAGGCAAGAGTCCAGCCTAGATACCCGTCGATCCCTAGGATCATCACACGCATGTCTCTGAGGAGGTACCCGTACCGGGTTTCACACCACTCAGGGCACTGCTCGAAGGTTATGCTCGGCTCGAACATCCCGAGGTCGGGGCGTCTCGCGCATTCTATGAGGAGCCCCTCCTCGCTGATCTTGTCTCTTATCCCTGCTATCGACTGGCCGCACGCCCTGAAGTCAACGTTTCCCTTGAGCAGGGCGGCGGGGCAGTTCCAGCACGTCTTTTCTTCGTTATGCTGCATCATGCAAATCTCCATACATTTTCCTGAAAACGTGAATCGAGTCCTCGATACATGGATCATCCGGTAGGTCGCCCTGGCTAACCCCCCTGAGGTATAGGAAGGCGTCGTCCTCCGTGTGCGTCCCCGATAAAAAGTCCTCCTCATATAGGGAGTCCTTGAATAACCCCGTCTTGAAGCTGAACCCTTCCATGGGGGTCACGACGAGGTCAGGCGCGTTCCCGGCTTCAGGCCCCGTGAACACATCCTGTTTAAGATGGACTGCTTTCACCACCTTGCTACCGTTACGCCTCAATCCGGATAACAGATCGACGAGCTCCCCCTGTACTTGTCGAGCGTCCTCTGGCTTCACGGAGCCACGTGGGAACCTGTCGACGCGGTTCAGGTAGATCTTGGTGGACTCGGAGGCGAAGGCTCGGGTTCCTTCCCGGATGTTGTTATAGTTTTTCCGTGGGTTGTCCCCCGTCACCAAGTACCCCTCTTCTCTGAGCAACGTGTTGAGGTTGACCGCGGTCTCGGCGGGCCCCATGCCGTGGTCGCTGAGCATCATGAGGAGCGCGTCGGGGCCCAGCTTGGACGCGACGTGCGCCACGGCGGCGTCCACCTTGTTGAAGAAGCCAAGGAACTCTGTGTGTAGGTCGTGTGTCTCGTCGGTGTAGGCATCCCAGAGGTGGTGTTCCAAGCGGTCTGTGCCGGTGACCACGAAGAACAGTAGGTCGTAACCGTCTTTCTCTAGTAGATGGTCGAGGACCCGGGTCCTCTGGTCCAGCGTCTCCCTCAGTTTCTTGAGGAAGAGGGGGGTGGACTTTTCGAACAGGGAGGCGTCCACGTCCACCTCGTAGCCGTCGTCTCTCAGCCGAGGAAACAGGTTGGATGGGTACACCGCCTTCTCGAGCTGGGGCGAGACGAAGCCGGTGATCATCACGCCGTTCAGAGGCTGGGCGGGGTACGCCGCGGGGAGGTTGATTACGAGCACACGTTTCTCCGGCTCCGTCCTCCAGAAAGGCGGGGCTTTCAGCTTGTGGCTGCTGTGATAGCTCACGGTGTAGGTGCCGGGGATGAAATCGGTGAAGCCGTATACGCCGTGGGTCCCCGGGGTCGTCCCAGTGATCATGCTGCTCCAGGACGCGGCGCTGTTCGCGGGCAGGCTTGACCGCATCTTCATGAGGCATCCTTGCTCGATGAGCTCCTTCATGTGGGGCATGACGCCTCGCTGTGCTAGGTCCTCTAGTAGGTGGATCGGTACGCCGTCGAGGCCGATTATCGCGGCTTTTGGTTTCATGGTTTCACATCGGGGTGTAACATCACCGGACGAAATGTTACTATCCTAGAGTAGTAAATAAGTTTTGGGTGTTCCTCTTGGGAACATCAAAGCAATAGTCTACGAATCACGTTCCGGAAACACTGAAGACCAACCGTTTTTCAACGCGGCACAGTACTCGACGAGCCTACCTCCCAGCAGCCTGCACGCCGCCAACGAGTCCTCGTCGGGGCTCTTTATCGAGACCGCGCCGTAGTGGAGGGTCACGTCCCTCGACACGTAGTCGGGGACGCCGAAGGTGATCATCCCGAAGTTGAGTATGACGGAGAGAAGCGACATGAGGGTAACCTCGTTGCCTCCGCCGAGCCCCCCGGAGGAGGTGAACGCCACCCCAACCTTGCCTCGCAGCCTACCCCAGTACCTGGGGTGAAGCCCCTCGTTGAAGAACGCGTTCATCTTCGCGCTCATGGTGCCGCAGTGGGTGGGGGAGCCGAAAGCAAAGCCGTCGTACAGGGGGACCGAGTCGAGATCAAACTCCTCGACCCTCCTGACATCCACGCATCCGCCGCGGTCCCTGACGCCCTCCGCGACGGCCTGAGCCATGGACTCCACGTTACCGGTGACGCTGTCGTAGACGACCAGAACCCTGACATCATCCAAGTCAAGACACCTACCCATAGAATAGCGCACCCAGATAAAAAAACACCAAATAAACCCTAGGTGGTAAAGCGAACAACGCGAAGCTAGGCTCGTTTCACAGGAACGTGCCCTAGAACGGCCCAGATCTCATCTCGATCAGTGTAAAAAACGTATGGGTAATGGTGAAATAAGGCAGAAACGCAGCCAATACGCATCCTTTTACCCCAATGACTCGTCCTACATGAAACAAGGCTTCAACTGTGCCTTATAGATTGCATCACCCAGTACCCCGAAGACCTGGGCGAGAAATTCTACCGCTTCATAAAGCTTGGAGAGGCAAAATCCTCTTGGTTATATGAAAAACCTTAGTTGGGTAGCGCGAGTAGCTCGCTCTTCCTGACACCCACGTGCCGGAGGCTGGTGACGTTCTTGGCGCGGTTGTACACGTCCGACGCCAGCTTACCCAGCACCATCTCATGGGCCAACTGGTCGAACGTCAGGTTCTCCGCCTTGTCCTCCACGATCTCCTGCATGATCTGTCGGATGGCGAACTCGTGGCTCGTCTGTATCCTTCGCTGCGTCATCGCCGTGACCACGATCTTTACCCTGAAACCGTCCTTGGTGTAGACCCTGAAGAAGCCGTCCACCTTGGTGCTGCGCCTCCTCACCAGGCTGCGGAGATAGTCGCGGAGATACTCGTGTCCCTTGAACACCGTGCGCGCCGTGTGGCCCTCCAGCTCGTTTACTT
>CAZCKR010000004.1:0-14207 GCA_964499305.1 uncultured Candidatus Bathyarchaeia archaeon
AGGCTGAACTCCCCGGCGTCCACGAGGTCGAGGACCGCGACCAGCGCCACATCCGTGAAAGTGACCTCCATGGTCTCATGCTCCTTGCGCCTGTAGACCCGGACTACGAGGCCGTCCTCGTTCACCCTCGTCCGGAAGAGGGAGCCGGCTGGCTGCCAGTTGACGGGGGAGTAGTCTTTGGGTCTGTGAACGAGGGCCGAGCCGTCGGGCTTGAATAGGACCACGCGTTCACCGGGCTCCAGCTTGCTGCTGGCCCTGCCCTCGTAGTCGACGCGGCACATCCCGGCGATTATGACGGTCCTGTGCCTGGAGATGCCTGTCTTCACGGCCTTCCCCGCCTCTCTGAGCGAGGGGTTCTCCAGCACTATCTGTCTCTGGGGGTGCTCCACTGCTCTAGCCTACGGTTGTCACTATCGTCGTCCACGCCGCGTTCATCTTCTGGTCGTAGACCTTCAGGTGATCGGTGGCGTAGTCCATGAGGAACGTGTTGTGCCCGGGGTAGAGCCTGTCCGGCTCGTATGAGACGAGCCTCTTTATAGAGGCCTTCCAGTCGTCGAGGCTGAACCCGGGGCCGTTGATGAAGCCCAGCCTGCCGTTGGCCCCGGCGGTGTCGCCGCAGAAGATGCTCTTACGCCCGGACTCCTCCATGAGGAGGCACATGCAGCCAGGGGTGTGGCCGGGCGTGTGTATCACCTCCAGCGCCACGTCGCCGACCTGATAGGTGTCTCCATCTCTCAGCTCCGCGTCTACCTTGGAGGCCTGGAACTCTAGGCCACGCTCCAGGGCCATGTCGTAGAGCAGTAGTTCTCCGCGTTTCTCGATGCTTTCTCTGTCAGCCTCGTGCGCCACGATCTCGCATCCCGTCATCTTCTTGATCTCGTGGTTTCCTCCGACGTGGTCGAAATGGCAGTGGGTGTTGAAGGCCGTGGTGATCGTCTTGGGATCGAACCCCATTTGCTTGACGTTCCTAAGAATGTCTTTCTCTCCGTTCCCTCCCCCAGTGTCCACGAGGGCTAGTTCGGTTCCCCCGTCTATGAGGTATACGTTGCAGTCTCCCGGCGCCGAGTAGCCGAAGTCGTCTCCTCCGACGAGGTAAACCCGGTCAGTTATCTTCATACAACCAAACAAGGCATTGTCCGCCGAGGTTTTATAAGATTCGCCTTTACCCAGCCATCCATCTATCTATGGAGAGGAGAATAGGGCATTAGCCTCGGGTTCATTGCTTCAAAGAAAATGGTGGGCTTATTAGTTTGTTTTCTTATTCCTTGAAGGACGCCTTGAACTCGGCCTCCATCTCAGGATAGTATTTTTCGTTGAACTCTTCCAGCCGATCTGGGTGCGTGAGCTTTACGTGAAAACGTACTCCGCCGGGGCTGGCCGATTTACGGTCACAGTAAGGGCACTTATACTCGGTCGTCTGGGTGCTCAATAGGGCAATAACACCGGTGAGATATGGTGTCTGTGGCTATAATAGTCTTTACCGTAATCTATCTATAAACATCGTTCTGTGCACCGAGACACTAACGCCGTTTAAATCATATCTCGGCTACTCTAGGCTCATCGACAAGAAGAATGAAGAGTACTCCTATCACCAGCAGGGCAGCGGATAGAACGTACCATGGATAGGATGGATTAAACCTGTAAACATAACCGCTCAATAACATGCCCAGGGTCTGCATCGCCATCCCCAGCACGCCGCTGCCCCAGGCTCCCCTCATAAGCCAGATCCCGCCGCCTCCTATGGACGCGAGCACTCTGCCACGTTTCTCCCGGGGAATCATGTCGGCGAAGAGGCTCTGGAAGCTGGGGTTCATGAAGGCGTTGGTGAGCGTGGTGACGACGGCGAGGAGAACCACGTGCATATACGTCTCACATCTGAGGTAGAGGTAGCACTGAGCCGAGCCCAAGATCATGCATATGCCCACTATCATCTTCTTGCTATACCTGTCTACTATGCTGCCGGCGGGGATGCCGAGGACGACGCTCACGACGCCGGAGACGAGCATGACGCTACCCCACTGCTGCACGCTGAGCCCGATGATCTCGGTGGCCCTCACCACCCAGAAAGAACTGGCTATGGACGCGAACAGCACGCTAGATGACACCAGGAGAGACAACGTGTAAAGCCGCCTTGGGGCCTCCTTCAAGACGCTGAACACGCTGCGGTAGGCCTCCAATAACAATTAGGGGAGTGTTGAGAGGGTGAGGTCAAGCTTCCTGGGATTTTCCACGGTCTCCTTGAGGTACCTCAGCCTGAACAACGCGATGGCGGAGGCTATCCAGAACCCCATGAAGTACAGCCCATGCATCGCCTGACTGATGCCGATGTTGTCTATCAGCCAGCCTCCGATGACCGGCGCTGCTATGCCAAAGGCGCTTGGTATGGCGACGGTCGCGGCGAAGCCTATCCCCCTCTTGTCCGGCGGGATGCTGTCGGCGATCAACGCCTGACGGGCCGGGAAGTAGAAGGTTACCAGGCTCTGCACGAACATGCCCACCGCGAGCCACTGCCAAGAATTGGTGAACGCGGGGATAAGGAAAGAGGCCCCGTACATGAAAGTCATGTAGGCTATTAGCTTGATGCGGCCCTGATAATCCGCTATGTATCCGCCGAGGGGGTAAAGTATCATGCTGGCCAGGTTCCCCACCGCCATGATGACCCCGATGGTCTCGTAGCTCCCACCGAGGTGGAGGACGTAGAGAGGTAGAAAAGGCCATATGATGTCGATGGTCGTCCTCCAGACACACTCGCAAACCGTCATCACGAGGACGTTACCCTTCATGAAGCTGAAGATCTCTCGGACCGTCTGCATACTTTACACCGACGAAATACCACCCATGACACTCACCCAGCTATAAATTTAACCACAGACGTGCATCTTTTTAATAACCCAACAATAGTCAATGATGATATGAGCGCAAAGAAAAACAATGTCACATGGATCACGTGCCCCGACTGCGGCTCAAAGATAGGGATAGTCATATCCGTCGGGCAGAAGGCGCCTGTCGTGGTGCACGAGAAAGAGGAGGAAGCCGAGGGCGAAGTATGGCCTCCTCAGGAGGTTGATTTCAGGGCTAGACTCGAAGCCGCTGGCGTTGACCTTGCGCTCGTAGACGTAGAGCAGAGCGAAGGAACCGCAATGGTGAGTCCAAAGAAGTTCCTGGGAGACATGTGGGGGCCCATCAACGATACGATGAGGGGTCTAGGCGGCACCTGGATCAGAAACGGCAGGAATAGCCGCTGGGAGATAAAACTAGAAGAATCCGAGGACTAGCCATCCGGTAATACATCCTTTATCACTTCCTTGACCCAGATCCCTGTACCTGAGACCTTCTCCACCTTCCCCAGGTACTCTGTCCAGCTCAAGCCCAGAGCCCGCCTCCACTGAGGATAGGATTTCTCAAGATTACTATAGGCTGCCTGGTGGTGTTCACAGTACACCGAGTCTTCCTGTTTTTCCCTGTCGCAGACTCTACACCCTGTCAGACGGCTCCCTCCTCTACACGCCCCCCTGTGACGGCTTCAGCTATGGCGGCTCCTATCTCGCCCTCTTTGTCCTTGAACTGGGAGAGGATGGGTTTGAGGGCCTCCTTGACGTCCTCTATCACGGTTTCAGGGTTCTCCTTGCCTACCTGTATCTTCTCCAAGGATGCCTCCAGCCCCCTAGTCATCTCGACGCTGAGGATGCTTGGGCAGTATTCCTCTAGAGTCTCCACGATGCGCAGCCCCAGATCGGTTATGGCTATACTTCTGCCGGCGATGTAGCCCCGCCTGTAAAGGGTGTCGATGATGTTCGTCCTCGTGGCCTTTGTACCTATCTCGTGGTTCTCCATGTGTCTCAGCAGGCTGCTGGGGTTGAACCTCTGCGGCGGCTTCGTGTAGCTTCGCTGGGTAGACAGCTTTGTGACTGGGATAACCATGTCCACCTCTAGTTCGGGGAGTGTCACCTCCTTGTCCTCGACGTAGGGTGCGTATATGTCGAGCCAGCCTTTTTTCGTGGTCTTCGAGCCCCTCAGGTAGAAACTGTGGCCGTTGACGTCCACCTCGGCGTCGATCTTCTCTCTGATCGCCGGTCTCCCGAGACACGAGAGGAACCTCTTCACGATGAGATCATATGTCTTGGCTTCGTTTTCCTGGAGCCGCCTCGGCTTGGTGCCTGTGGGGTGGATGGCAGGGTGGGCCGGGTCGTCCTTCTTTCCCTGCCTTGGCTTCAATCTGCTTCGAGACATGAGTTCCTCGGCGTGCTTCGCGTAGGCCGGGTGTTTGCTGAGCTTCTCGAGGATTCCTCTGAGATCCAGCGCCGGCGGCAGACGCTGGCTGCTCGTCCGCGGGTAGCTGATGTACGTCCCAAGGTACAGCTTCTCCGCCGCCCTGAGGGTAGCCGTGGGGCTTAGCTTGAAGACGCGGTACGCCTCCCTCTGGAGGTCCCCCAGGTTGAACGGAGGAGGAGGGAGGAGCCGTTCACTCCTCCTCTCTACCTCGACGACCTTACCGTTCCTGCCTCTGCACTCAGACGAAAGCTCCCTTGCGTTGACTTCCCTCTCCAGTCTCTTCTTCTCGTACTCTAGAGGGTAAGTCTCGCCGGAGATCACAGTCTCGGCGTATACCTTCCAGTACGGTATGGGGACGAAGCCCCGGATACCTGTCTCCCTCTCCTTGACGAAGCTAAGCGTGGGTCCCTGCACCCTGCCTATGCTGAGGGTCATCTTGGCGCCTGACGCCTCCCTCACCGCAAGGGTCAGCGCCCTACTGAGGTTGATGCCGAAGAGCCAGTCTGCCTCGTGCCTCGTCTTACCCGCGGCTATGACGGGATAATCGAGCGTGGGCTCCATGGTCTCCCACGCCTTCACGAGGTCCGTGCTGGTGAGGGTGCTGTAGAGCATCCTCCGAGACCTAGCTAGACTGCGCTCGCCTACGGCGTACCTGAGGGTGTTGTAGGCTATCAGACTGCCCTCCTGATCGTAGTCGCAGGCGCTGACGAACCGGTCCACGCCTCTCGATAACGTCGAGATCGTCTTTATATGGGCCTTTATCCGGGGGTTCGTCCTGTTTACTTGGCTCGCGGGCACCCACTTCATCTCGTAGACTGGGTAAGTCCATCCCCTTCCTACTTGGGTTAACGCGTAGAGGTGGCCCAAGGCTGAGACCACAAGCAGTTCGTCTCCTTCTCTTCTCGCCACATGGTACTGGACGCTGCCTTCCCTCAGGGACGCTGGGCGTCCCTCTTCGTCCAGCGCCTGAGCTATGCGTCTAGCCGAGCTCGGTTTCTCAGTTATGACGAGGAAGCGTTCAGGCAATCTAATGTGTAGCGGGGCAGCTGAACATTAATTTTTTGGGTGAAGTAATGACACAGCTGCATAACTTATTTCAGGCTCCCCACACCCATTCCTGTGATGCAGCCGTTCACGGCAGTCCTCACTCAAGGCGCCGTCGTCATCCCCATGAGGAGCGAGGCAGACAGCCTGTTCAACGACGGGTACGGCACCCGAGAGGGAAACAGCGTGCTTACCCTCGATCCATGTGAGACGCTGTACAACATGGACAGGGGGAAGGTGGCTCTGGTGGACGAGGACGCCAACGAGAAGCTCAGCTTCCAGGAGGCTCTCATGCTGTTCACGGCGGATGACCCGTCCATATGGACGAGGTTCATTGTTTACAGAGACCTCAGGACGAGGGGCTTCGTAGCCAGAAAAGCCGAGGAAGCGGCGGACTTCGTGGTCTATGAACGGGGCATGTACAGGAAGCAGCCTCCGAGCTACCATGTGAGAATAATATCGGAGGGCCGGCCTGAGAAAGTCAAGGCAATACTGGACGAACTGAAGAAGACGGAGGAAGAAGGCTGCGAGTTCAAGCTCGCCGTGGTCGACCGCCGCGGCGACATCGTGTACTACGGTTTATCGGAAAGGAGTTTCTAGGCCCGCAAGTATGAGACTAGTTCCTCTATCAGAACCTTACTCTGGTCGCCTGTCTTCATGTCCCTGACGGTGACAGACATGTCTGCGAGCTCCTTAGCCCCAACGACGACGACCTTGGGTATCCCCTTCTTGTCTGCGTACTCGAACTGTTTTCCGAGGCGGCGACCCATCAGGTCGACTATGGTAGAGATGCCTGCCTGTCTAAGACCCTGGGTTATCTCTAAAGCCTTCAGAACTACATCCTCGTTGACAGGGGCAACATAGACGTCTGCCCCTAAGGACAGGTCCTTGAACGCCCCCTTTGCCTCAAGGATGAGCGTAACCCTGTCCACGCCGAAGGAGACCCCGGTTGCGGGCGTAGGCTCGCCACCGAAAAGCTCGACTATCTCATCGTACCTCCCTCCACCCGCGATGCTACTGTACTCCTCGTATCCCTTAGCGAAGACCTCGAAGATGGGCCCAGTGTAGTAGTCGAGGCCCCTGGCGAGGCTAAGTTCAACCTCGATATACTCCGCGAAGCCGAACGCACCTGCATATTTAACCAGATCTTCCAGTGCTTCACAGCCCTTGATACCCTCGGGATACTCCATCAGCATCTGTTTAGCTGAACCGATGACTTCCAGAGGCTCTCCTTTCAGACCAACCAAGTCTAACAGTTTTATCGAAGCCTCCTCGTAGGGCGATATCCCTCTGAGCTCCTCGATGACTCCGTCTCTGCCAATCTTCTTGATCTTGTCCACGGCGCGTATGGCGTCCAGACTATTCTCGGAAGGGATCCCAGCTAGCTCCACGATCGACTTGAGGATTCTTCTATCGTTGAGATAGATGGTGAAACCCTCGAAACCTAGCCTACTGAACGCCTCGACGACGGCGGATATCACCTCGGCGTCCGCGATGCTGCTCTCGACGCCGAAGATGTCTACGTCTGCCTGCCAGAACTCCCTGAAACGTGTCTCGGAGGGTCTCTCGTACCTCCAAGTGGGGCCTATCATGTAGCGTTTGAACGGCTTCTGTAGCTCACGATGCGACGCCACCACGCGGACGGTGCTGGCCGTCATCTCGAAACGCAGCGCCAGCTCCCGTTCTGACTTGTCCTTGAAGGCGTACACCTGGTTCAGTATGTCCTCCCCGCTCTTTATCCTCAGCATGTCCATGTACTCGAAGGCCGGCGTGTCCAGCGGCTCGAAGCCGTAGGACTCGTAGACCTCCCGCACGGTGTCCACTACCCAGTTCTTCTTCAACTGGTCCTCTGGGAGGTAATCTCTGGTTCCGCGTGGCGGCTGGAACATGGGGCAGATAATGAAGGCACAGTATATGAAAATATTGCTACTCCGCTAGGCTGGTCTCCACCCTCTCGCTTCCGCGGCCAGGATTCTTCCTCTTCAGCTTAACCGATCCGACCTCGCTAGTGTTCCTCACATGCGTCCCCGCGCAAAGCATCTCAACGGGGCCACAGCTCCAGTGCCGTAACCTCTCCTCGTCCACCACTATCGTGACGAGGTGCCCCTCAGCTAGGAACGTGTTGGTGTCCGACTCCACCCCCTTAAGCTTCTCCGGGTCCAGCCTGTCCTCGTGGACGTAGTCGGCCCTGTCCTTCCTGTCGTCGACATAGGAGCCCGTGCGTCTCATGAAACCGAAACGCCTCCAGAGAAAATACTCCATGATATGAGAAGCCGTGTGAAGCCTCATGATCCTGTAACGCCGATCCCAGTCGATGACGCCCACCACAGAGTCCCCCGGCCTCAAAGCAGACGCATCCTCCATCACATGCACTATACGGTCACCAACAACCAGGGTGTCCACCACCCTCAACCCGTTCAGCGCCCCAGAGTCCCCAGCCTGCCCACCCGCCTCAGCGTAGAAACCAGTCCTATCCAGCTCGACCCCGCACGCATCAACACCCACGACCTCGGCCTCGAACTCCCTGAGGTAATGATCCCCGTCGTAAAGCTTCACAGTCTTCATAGCAGATGAATATAGCACCAACCGGAAAAAGGGTATCGAAAAAAAATTTTTCCGATCTGACCTGCCACAGGTCATATGAAAAGGGGCTAGCCGAAGGCGCTCCGCAGGAACGGGTACAGGTCCTCGACCTGCTCCTGCACCATGGTCTGGTAGTACTGGTACAGTATGCTGACAGCCAGCAGCGCGCCCATGCCCGACCCGAACACGCCGAAGAACTCGCTGAAAGCCGCCAAGCTACCCACTATGACGCCGCCAATCACCGTGATGGTGGGTATATACCTGTTAAGCAGCCGCTCCAGAGGCCTCTTGCTTCGCCTGAACCCGGCGACCTGCATCCCCGACTGCAGAAGCTGCTCCGCCATCTGGTCTGCACCCAGGCCGCCGATTTCCAGCCATGTAATGCTGAACAGCACACAGAACCCGACGACTATGAGGAGATAGATAAACGCCCTCACGGGGTCACCCATCACTCCTCCCAGGCTACCCGGCGACGAAGTGTAGTAAGCAAGCCCGCCGATGGGGGCGACGCCGCTCTGCGTCTGGTTGTACATGCCTAGCATGTTGAAGAAGAAGTTGCTGTTGTCCATGTTCCACCTGTTCCACGTGAACTGGCCGATGAGCTGGAAGTTGGCGAACATGGCGTACGCGAGGATCACAGGTATGTTGCTGACGTAGAGCAGCTTAATCGGCATCCTGCTCCTGTAGCCCCTGTAGCTGCTGTGGCTAATGGGTATCTCCACCCTCATGCCCTCGATGTAGACGACGAAGGCGAAGACCGCGAGGGTCGTCAAGAACCCTATCATGTCAGGCGAGTTGGCCCTGTACAACCAGTCCTGTATCGGTAGCCCACGCATGATACTCTGCACAAACGCGATGATGGCGCCGTAAGCCCTACCCAAGGCGTCATAGGGCGTCGGAGCTATGCTGAAGCTCATCCACCATATGTTCTGGGTTATCCCCGCCACGATGAACAGGCTGATACCGCTTCCTATGCCCCAGCCCTTCTGGACAAGCTCGTCGAGCATCATCAAGATTAACCCGGCGGCCAGAAGCTGAGCAAATATGAGGATCGACTGTGTCCTGGTGATTTCCCCATACACGCCCCCTATGATGTAGAGGCTGGCCTGAACTATGACCATGATGAACGAGAAGAACTTGCTCGCGGTGGTGAACAAACCCCTATCCTCCGGATCGGATCTGTCGAAGGAGATGATATCCGAGCCAGCGAGAAGCTGAATGATCAGCCCAGCGGTGACTATCGGACCGATCCCAAGCTCCATCAACGTGCCACGGTTAGACGCGAAAATGATCCTCAACATAGCATAGGGATCAGACGCTTCTTGAGTCTTAATCCCGTACAGAGGCGTCTCCGACATAACCAGATATATGACTAGGGCGGCAAGCGTCCACATCAGCCGGGTGTTGAAGGCAACCTTCCTCTGAGGAGGCTTGACCTCAGGTATAAACGGCGATATCGGCTTGAACAGATCCAGGAACCGCAAGTCTATCGTCCCTCTACGGCTCTATGATAGAGCCGCCTACTTCTTCAATCTTCTCTTGAGCGCTCATGGTCGCGTACGCGACCTTGACGTTGAGGGGGACGCCGACGCTGCCTCTACCGAGGAGCTTACCGATGCCGATGGACCCCAAGTCGAGCTCGTTCCCGCCCTTTATCCCGTAGTCACCGATGACCTTCATCGCGAGGTCTTCAAGCTCCCCGACGTTAATCGTCGCCACCTTGGGTTTTTTTGCTGACGGCGGCAGGAACCCAATCTTTTTGTACCTTTCCTTCTCGTACTTCACCGTCCTGATCCAGAAGTGCTTCCTTCCGCCGGCCCTGCCTTTGCCGCCGCGGCCGCCGGCCTTCCTGTGCTGACCTACCTGTCCCCAGCCCATGTACCTTGAGCCTCTCTGCTTCCTCACCTTACGTAGCTTATGGGGCATCTCTAACACATCCTCCTCGCAAGCTCGTTGATGGCTTCGCCTCTGTACCCGAGCTCACCCTTGTTACCGTAGGCTCGCTTAACGCTCCTCTTGTACCCCTTCTTCGGGGGATGAAGCCTGAAGAAGGGCTTGACGCCATCAAGCTTGTTGACGTCCAGCTCGCAGCTGTGCAGCTTCTCAGCCAACTGGCTGAACCCCTCGAAGCCCAGCTCCTTCAGGTACTCTTCGCTGAGTTTTACGCCCCCCGGGGCTTCGCCGCGTTTCTCGAGCATGATCTTTATCGTTTCCAGATCCGGCTCGCCCCACGTGATCCAGTCCTTAGCCCTTTGAAGCATTCCAGCGTAGTCTGGCCTATTATCTAACAGTGTGGCGTAGCAGTTTCGGTCGATCCTGAGCATCCTGAGCGTGTCCTCGACCCGCTGGGAGACGTTGATGGTGCCTCTTATCCTGATGGCTAGCAGGCTTTTCTTCTCCATCCCTATCACGCCCAGTCCTTGGGTGTCATTATGCTCATGGTCTGCTTTAGAGCCTCGAAGGTGGCGAACGCGAAGCTGTTGGTGGTTGTGGTCTTGCCGATG
Organism: uncultured Candidatus Bathyarchaeia archaeon; assembly: GCA_964499305.1. Lineage (GTDB taxonomy): Archaea > Thermoproteota > Bathyarchaeia > TCS64 > TCS64 > RBG-16-57-9. Next base: position 10,404 of record CAZCKR010000004.1, read on the forward strand.
CTTTTGCTCCAGCAATCCTTAACACCGGACATCTTCAGCACGACCTTGGCGGTGTCACCGGCCACGAGACCAAGCCCCTGAGGCCCCGGGAGCAGCGTGACCACGACGCTCCCAGCCTTACCCTTTACCTTAAAGGGCAGCGTGTGTCCCTCGCCGCAGTCGCATTCCCAGCTGCCGCAGCCCATCCTGATGGGGTGCAGGTTGAGCTTCGCCAGCCTGATGGCTTTCTCGATGGCGTTCCTCACTCTCTTGGCTTTACCCAGCCCTACGCCGATGAGCCCGTTCTCGTTTCCAACGGCCACTAGGGCTGTAAACCTGCTGGACTCGCCCGCGTCTGTCTGCTTCTGAACAAGGTTGATGTTGATCACCTCGTCCTTGAGGCCTGGCACGAGGACGTCCACTATCTGGACTTCCTTTATCTTGAAGCCTTCCTCGAAGATCTCGTATATCGAGGAGACCTGCCCCTCATACACCTGTTTACCAAGCTGTGTCTTCGGAACCCAGTTATCTAGCGGGTTCTCCCGTCTTCTACTCAATTTTGTTCTCCTCTATGCGTGCTTTGACCTCCTCGAAGTGGCCCGGTATGACCTCAGGTCTCAGTCCTCGACGGAGATAGACCGAGAACCTTTTCTCGTACTCGAGGGGGTCTTCCATCTTTTCAGCGTATTCAGCGATTACGTTGCCGTTTATCCTCTCAGGTGGTGGAATAATGTCGCTGTCGCATGGAACGTCAAGTCCGGCGTCTAACGCGCCCTTCACCACGGCGAAAACCTTGTTTCCTGCCGTAGCTCTCTTAAGGCCCATGTCTAGGATGGCGTGCTCCACGCCAGCCGCCTTGGCCTTCTTGCCTGCTAATAGCCCCAGTAGGTAGGCCGCGGGGACGTTCTTGCCGCTCGCCATCCAGCCGTAGCTCTTCTTTAGCTCCTTGCTGCCTGCCTGCGCGACGACGTAGTCTCCCTCTATCTCGGACCTAACCACCTGGACCAGTATGTTTTTGCCTGATACCCTCACGACGACCCTTGGGCGGTCGGCTGTCGCGAGCACCCGTCTTGCGGCGTAGTCGGTCTTCTTCTCACGCCTGCGCCTGTATGGTACGCGGTACCGCGGTCCTTTAGCCAAACGTACGCCTCCTCAGGTTGTTGTCGTTGATGTATCGTTCGAGCTCGGCTACGCTCCTGAACTCGCCGCCCTTAGCCTTCCTGTAGAGGCTTCGGTAGGTGCTTACGGTGATTATCCTCCGCTCTCTCAGATCCATGAGCCTCCTGCGCTGCGCCCTGATGCGGTTCATCCACCGCGTCTTCCGGGACACGACGCTGTACTTCTTGCCCTTCTTTGAGCCCTCACCTATGCGTCTGCCTTTCTTCTTCTTCTCGGCGAGAACGCGTGCTCTTCCCCTGCTCTGACTGTTCTCGGGGAGCGCCTTGATGGCTTTATCGTTGACGAGCTTTCTGATCTCTTCTCTGGTGATGGCCATGCTGACCTCGTCTGCCTTCTCCGGGTCTATCCAGACCCTGTGCACGCCGCAGCCCAGTACGTTGGCGGCTAGTTTTCGTTGGCTTCGTAGGTTCATCCCTATTCGTCCTCCCCATCTTCGAAGTTCTCTATCAAATCGATGATGTCTGCCTTTCTAGCTTTGGAGGGAACCTTGATGCCCATCTCCTTTGCGTGGGCCGTCAGCTCTTTCTTGGTCATAGCCTCGAGATCAATCTCTTCTTCATCGTCTTCTTCGGGCAACTCTTCCTCGTCTTCTGTGACAAGCTCCTCGAACTCGTCCTTAGATTCCCGTTTGCCTGGGTTGAGGATTCGGATGTTAAGCTCCTCGGCCTTCTCTAATATTGTTTCCCTCTTCTTGCCGCCTACTGAGCCCCCGATCCGGGCGACCTGAGTTTCGGCGTCCACCCCGTCAACGTCCGCGGGGTTCCAGACCATAACCTCTTCTTTACCAGAGGGATGGAGGCCTCTAACGGCGGCAGGTCCCCTGTACCCTACCTTGACCGACTTGGGCCAGCCCTGCTCCTCGGTGCGCATTTTGTTATCGATGCCTCTTGGCTTCCGCCACTGGTCCTTGATCCTAACGAACCTCCATGACTCGAACCGTTTGAAGTGGGGCCGCTTCTTGCTGATCTTCTTTCTTAGCTTCATTAACCTCTGTTTTTCGTCGCTCATCTGCCTCACTCCTTCTTGTACACGTATATACCGTCCAGAAACTTGCGGAGATCCTTGTTACGGATGTGCGTGGACTGCTGTATGTTGGCGGCTGTCTGGGCCACCTTCTCGATGTCGGGCCCGGTTACGATTATGTCGTCTCCCTCAACGTGTACCTTTACACCTTCAAGGATCTTGGCTTCACGTGCCTTCTGCTCACCCACGAAGTTGTTTATCACGATCTTGTCTCCCAGGAACTGGATGTTCATGGGGAAGTGGATGAACACTATCTTGAGCCTGTAGGTGAAGCCCTCTGTCACACCCTTGATCATGTTACTGACATGGCTCGATATGGTGTTGACTAGGGCAGCCTGTTTCTTCCTCGGGTTCTCCGCCCATACGCGGAGCACTCTATCTTGGTAGTCGAGGCTCAGCTTCGTGTGGCCGAAGTCTCTCTCTACCTTTCCGTTGGTGCCTGTGACTGCGACCTTATGCCCATCTAGGGTCAGGTCTACGTCTTCTGGTACCGTTACAGAGTTTTCTACTATCTGAACAGTCACACTATTCACCTTTAGTACACGTAGGCCAGCAGTACGCCGCCCACGTTCTCTTCCTTCGCCTTGTTGTGATCCATGACGCCCATATGGGTGCTGAGGATCACTACTCCAAGGTTTCTGCTGGGTAGGAAACGCTTCTCCCACTTCTCCATCTCGGTGACCTTAGTCTTGAACCGTGGGGTGACTGCCTTGCACTCGTTTATCCTGCCGAACAGCTGGACCCTGAACTTACCTTGCCTACCATCGTCGATGAACTCTATCTCACCAACGTAGCCTTTGCCCTGAATGAGACGAAGCACCCTGCCCACTAGGCCGGAGGCGGGTGTGATGATGCACTCGTTCTTCCGCCTCCCTTCGTGGGACATGATGGTGTTTAACGCGTTTACTAGGGGATCCATGTTCTCACCTATACTTCTTGAAACCCATCTTCTCCGCTACCTCGCGGAAGCACTGGCGGCAAAGGTTTATGCCGTAGCGTCTGATGAGGCCATCTCGCGTGCCGCACCTGACGCACCCACGGCTTCCCTTGCCGTATTCTCTTTCCTTGGGTTGAATCTGGTTACTCATTGATCTTGACCTACCTTGACCCCGTACTTCTCCGCTATGAACGTCATGGACTCCTCCGGGGTCACTCTGTGGGCGCTGCCCACCTTTGATTGTGCTCTCTTCCTTCTGCTAACCCTGTAGCCTGGCCGCTCCAAGGTGACGTTGACATCCATCCCGGTTATCCCGAGGTTGGGGTCGTACCTAGTGCCTGGAATGTCGATGTGCTCCCTGATCCCGAAGGCGAAGTTGCCGTTCTTGTCGAAGCTGCGGGGGTTCACACTGTTCCTGACGGCCCGGAAGGCTCTCTGCAAGAAAGCTTCTGCTCTCTCGCCTCGCAGCGTGACGAGGCACGCCATGGGCTCACTCTTTCTTATGCCCCACTGCCTTATGGTCTGCTTGGCGACACGCTGGCACGGCTCCTGTCCCGTGATCTGCCGTAGGATGGTCATCGCGTTGTCGAGGGGCTCCCCCGATGCGCCGACGGAGATGTTCACGACGACTTTGCCTATCTTCAGCTGCTTCATGGGATTCTCCGACATCATTCTTCACCAGCCTG
>CAZCKR010000004.1:14307-36403 GCA_964499305.1 uncultured Candidatus Bathyarchaeia archaeon
TTGCCTATCTTCAGCTGCTTCATGGGATTCTCCGACATCATTCTTCACCAGCCTGTAACGCTATCACGGGTTCCTTTGAGCCTACCGCGAACACGTACTGGGCGAGGGTCTTGATGTCTTCTCCCTCGGCCGTCCTGATGGTGCATGTCTTCTTCCAACCAGGCTCGGGGCCCAACCCTATGATCATTCCTTGGGCGCCCTGGCTTCTGCCGCCTGTTACGATGCTCTGCTGCATCTCTTTGAACTCGATGTGGTCCACTATCTCTTTCTCCGGAACCCTGATCTTCAGCACGTCGTTGACCTTGTAGTTGTCTTTCTCCGCGGAGACCACTAGGTTGTAGCCGTCGTGGAGGTTCAGCTGGGTCTTTCCCCCGGGTTGAGTCATCTTTCCAGTGATCCTGACGAGCTTGTACTTGGCGTCGTCCTCAGTTATGGGCAGAAGCTTCAGCTTTCCTCCGTGGTCCGGCAGGACCCTGAAGAACTCCTTCGAGTCTGGTATGCTGATGACGTCCATCAGCCCGACAGGGAACCTATCGTCGAGCCTCGTCTTGCCGTCGACGTTCAGTTTACCTTGTTTGACGAGGAACTTTGCTTCCTTCGCAGATTTCGCGTATTTCAGCTCGTCTCTCAGAACGACGCCTGTGGGCATCGAGGTGTGCAGCGAGTGAGGCCCAGAGCTCGTCCGTATAGACCATGCGCCGCTCTTCCGGTTTATGGGCCAGAAGGATGGGCTTGGGTGTCTCTTGAGGTGCCTTGTGGGTCCCTTCTTACCCATGTCTACTCCTCCTCCGCGCTGAAGCTCTTGCGCTCCAGCTTGTTCCTTCTCCACTCGTCGTCAAGGTGGAGCCTAGTAATCATGACGTTCTCTGTCCTTATCGGTATCTGAACCGTTGATCCATCTTGCCTTGTCCGGGTGACGCCCTCGATGTAGATCTTTCGATCCTTTGTATCCACTCTTAGGACTTTCCCCTCGGCGAGCTTCCGGTCGCCTTTGGTGATGTTGACCGTGTCGTTGACTACCACGGGCATCGACCTTGTGCCGTACTCGGCTCTGAGGCTTGGTGACAGCGGGGCAGATAGATACTTCCTCTTCTTGTGGTTTGGTGCGTTGTACATGTTACGCCTTACTGTCGACGGTTTCCTCGCTCCCTTTTTCACCTAGACCACCATCCTGGCTATGTTACCGAGTCGCGCCCAGCGGTTCACGGCCTCCCTGGCCACGGGGCCCTTGATGTCGGAGCCCCTCAGCGTGCCTTCCGGTGTCAGTATCACGGCCGCGTTGTCCTCGAACTGAACCCTGGTGCCGTCGGCTCTCTGGTATAGGCGCTTCTGCCTGACGACCACGGCGTTGAACAGTTGCTTCCTCATCTCGGGGGTGCCCTCGCGGCACGAGACGGTGACGAGGTCGCCGACCCCGACGGTGGGTAACCTCCTTTTCCTGCCCTTATAGCCCACCATCTGGATGATCTTGAGGCGCTTGGCGCCAGTGTTGTCGGCGCAGTTTATCATGCTACCTATGGTGAGGCCGCCTGAGGTCCTTCGCCTCGGTAGAATCCTACGCTTTATCCTCTTCGACATCCGGCTAGGCCTCCTTCAATACCTCGACGACCACGAAGTTCTTGGTCTTGCTGAGCGGGCGGCATTCCGCTATCCTTACAGTGTCTCCTACCTTCACGGGGATGCAGGGCGTGCTGTGGGCGGTTACCCTGCTACGCATCCGCGCGTACCGCTCGTATTTCTTGTTGTACCTTGTGTATGACATCTGGACCACGACGGATTTCTGCATCCGCGTGCTTACCACTGTGCCCTCCAGGGTCCTTCCCCTGACTGCCAAGGTACCGTGGAACGGGCAGTCTACCTCGTCGCACTCTAGCTCCGGTTTCTTAAGTGTCATCAATCTTCGTCTCGCCCTACCATCTTCGTTTAATCTTTTTCTTTACCCGGTCCTCGGGTCTACCTGCGAGGGCCCAGCCATCGACTTTCACGGATTTACCGTTGAGCTTGAATTTGAACACAGCGTTTTTCTTGGCTATGCGCTTGGCTCCGCCGTCATCGATGACGAGGGTGTTCATGGTCTCGTCTATGACGGTTCCCCGGGTGTTTATGTTGCATGGGTTGCTGTCCTCCAGAACCTCTACCTTCAGCCCTATGAGTTCATGGCGGGTAATGTTTTCTGGGGTTCGGGGAGCCAACTCACTGCCCCTCCTCGTTCATTACCGTCAGGATTCTCGCTATGGTCTTCCTTATGGCCTTGACTCTACCGGGATTCTCCACTGAGCCGCCGGCCCGGATCATGGTCTTGATCTTTATGAGCTCTGTTCTGAGCTCCTGGAGCCTCTCCTGCCTCCCCTCGGTGTCCATGTCACGTATCTCATCCATGCGAAGAATAGGCATCTTTACTCCTCCTCTTTCTCAGGCTCCTCTGTCTTGGCCGCCTCTGTCTCTTCTATGGCCGGCTCCTCTTTCTCAACGGCCTCTGTCTCCACTGTAGCCGGCTCCTCTTCAGGAATAGGCTCAACGGTCTCAGGGACCGCCTCGGGTTTATCCTCTTTTATAGATCCCTCTTCCACAGGGGTTTCTGCCTCTTCGACGGAAACCTCCTCAGCGACCGGTGCTTCCTCCACAACAGCCTCTTCCTCTGGCGCCTCTGTTTTAGGCGTTTCGGGGAGCACCACTTTTTCAGCTTCCTCCGATGTCGGCGCCTCGCCCTCTGGTTGAGCCTCCGCTTCGGGTGGCTCAGGCTCAATTGTTATCGGTGGCTGGTACTCTATCTCAGGCAGCCCGCTGAGATCCACCTTGTCGGGGAACTTGGCATCCGGCGGTACGATGCTCACCGTGACACCCAAGACGCCTCTTTTCATCTTGACGTGCATAGTCGCGTGGCGTACATACGTCAGCGCAGGGTCCCCGGACTTTGGCACGTAGCCCTCGACGACCTTCTCGAACCTCGACCTCTGGCTCCTCAGTGGCCCCTTCAGGAGGACCTCGCACCCTAAGGCTCCGCTGTCCATTATGCGGCGCAGACTCCAGAAAATGGCTCTCCTGAAGTGAACGCCTCGTTCAAGGGCGTTCGCTATTCGCGACGCCATGATCCGGGGGTTCATCTCCGGAACCTCCACCTCCACCACGGTTATCTGAGGGTTGGATAGCCCCAACTCCGTCTCCAGGCGTAACGATGCCGCCTTTATGGCCCTGCCTCTCTTCCCTATGACCCGCCCGGGCCTCATGGCGAAGAGGTTGATCTGTGCCCCCAAAGGAGTCTTGGTTAGCGTTATTCCGCCGTAGCCAGCCTGCTCGTATTCATCCATTAGGAGCTCGTCCACCTTGACGCGCTCGATGCTATCCTGTATTATTCGTTTTACAACCGACATTAGTACTCCTCAACTGCGACCTCTATATGGGTCATGTGATTGAAGTAGGGTGAGGCTCTACCGAAGGCCCTTGGAATATACTTCCTGATGACTCTTCCACGGTGGGCGGCCATATGGATGATGCGAAGCCTGTCTGCGTACAGCCCCTTGAACTCGGCGTTGGCCTCCACGGATTCAAGGATCTTCAGGATCTCCTGCGCTGCCTTCTCTGGGAACCTGCCGGCGTCGTGTCCCTGCAGCCCCTTCCGGTGAGGGACCTTCCCACGATACCTGTAGTACGGCACCGGCTTCTTCAACTCTATGACGTCCTCTAGGAAGCCCTTCGCGTCCTCCAGCTTCATTCCTTTGATGTGGTGACAGATCTCCCTAGCAACCTTCGGCTTTATCCTCAGATCTCTGCCGCTGGCTAACGCAGTCTTGTCTGGGTCGAGCCCTTGCACCGAGTATTTCCAAGATGGCATATACGCACCGTTCGCCTATTCTGAATCGAGGCTTGATATAAAAAGGTTCATGTAATTAAACCTATCCCCGGGAAGGTGTTGAAGCCAATGATTTCATTAAAAATGCGAGGAAAATGATACGAGAAAAGAGTGTATCATAAAGAAAGGAATATAATGGATAAATGGAGTTTAGGTAATTATGGGATAGAATCTACTTCAGCGGTATGTACATGCTGCTACGAGAGGCCCCTATGCCTGGGCGGCCGTGGCGCACTCTGGTCATGCTGATGGCGTACTCGCCTAGGTAGTGCCCTATCATCTTCTCGGTTATATTGACCTCTTTGAACTCCTTCCCGGTGTAGACATGGATCGATCTCCCTATCATCTCTGGGAGTATGATCATGTCCCTCGCGTGTGTCCTTAGAGGCTTGTTCGAGTCTTTGCGCAGCCTCTCTAGGATTATCCTCTGTTCTGCGCTGAGTCCACGGCGTAGGCTTCTCCTCATCCTCGATGGAAGGAGCCGGATGAACTCATCCATGGACATGGCTTGAAGCTCCTCGACGGTCTTCCCGCGATAATTAAAGTCCTTGGGCATTTTCACTCACCTTAACAGATAGGAGTTATATAACCCTTAGTTTCTCCTCCTCTGGCGTTTTCCACTGTTCCTGGCGGCTATGAGCCCTACCTTTGCGCCTGGAGGCGCATGCCTGGACACCGTCGTGGACTTTCCTGGCCTCCTGTGGCGGCCTCCGCCGTGGGGGTGCATCGCGGCCGGCATCTTGACGCCGTGAGCCACCGGGTACTTGTGCCCCTTGGCCTTCTTTGCGTGCACTCTATCGCCTGCCGTGAGGAATGGCTTCTCCCTGCGTCCGGCCCCTGAGATGATCCCTATCGTGGCTCGCGAATTGTTGTGTATGGTTACTGTCCTCTTGGATGGAACCCTCACCGATGTGTGGGTCCGGGTGTGAGCGATGACTGTGCCGAAGCTACCCGAGCTTCTTGCTATCTTTCCGCCATCCCCGGGCCTCAGCTCGATGTTGCTGACCATGGTTCCCTCGGGGATGCTTCCCAGTGGGAGTACGTTCCCCACTTGTAGGGGGGCGTTGGGTCCGACTGTTATCTCTTGGTCGACGTATGTTCCTTCGATGGCTGAAGAGTAGAACCCTGAGCCCGGCTCGAACTCGACGTACGCAAGAGGGGCGCCTCTTCCCGGCTCGTGGTTAAGCTCCTTGATGGTTCCTGTCCTGTTTTCGTTTGTTAGGGTAGGGTACTTGGCTGGTGCGATCTTGTTCATCTTGGCGGCTCTGAACTGGCTTGTGCCGCGGCCTCTCCTCTGTACCTTTATCTTCTTACCCATGGTTCACACCTACAGTATTCCTAGACGGATGGCGATGTCTGACGCGTCGTACTCGTCTTTGAGCTTTATGAAGGCTTTCTTCTCGCCCTTCCTGGTTATGAGGGTATTTACGGTCTCTGCCTCCACCTCGTAGAGCTCCTCGATGGCCTTAGCTATCATGTGTTTGGTCGCCTTGCGGTCCACCATGAACACTAGCTTGTTCTCGTACTCGATCATGTTAACGCTGCGCTCTGTCATGAGGGGGTACTGGATTACCTTGTGTGCCTCCATCTTAGTCCCCCCACACCTCGTCGAGCTTCTCGAAGGCTGATCTGCCCCACACCACCAGCCTGCCTGGGTGCGCCCCTGGGGCTAAAAGCTCCGCGTTCAGGCTGTGGACGTCGGCTATGTCGACCCCCGGTAAGTTTCTACTTGCTTTGGATATTCCGTTATCCTGTGACACAACGATGAGCGGCCCTTTCCCTGTCTTCTTTCTGCGGCCTCTCATCTTGCCCTTCCCGGCCCTCGTCTTCTTCCGGTCGGCTCTCTCTACGTCCGCCCAGATTCCCAGGGACTGGAAGAGCTCCGCTACTTCCTTGGTCTTGGTTAGGCTCTCCATATCGTCGTCAATGACGATGGGGAGCTGCTTCACGTCGGCTACCTTGTGGTTTCTATGCTCTACGAGTTCCTTGACAGCCGTGGCTGCTATTCCCGACCTAATGGCGAATCTCTTCTCTTTCTTGTTGATCCGTTTCACGATGACCTTCTCCGAGCGTGGAGGGAAAGCCGCGTGGCCGCCTACGATGCTTACGCCGAAGGCGGCTCTGTTGCCTTGCCTGAGCCTGGGGACTCGGGCTGTGCCATGGCCTGTTCCCATCGACTCGGCCGTCGTCCTCTTACCAGCCATTGGATCCCTGCCCTGGGGCTGGAACCTCGTGCTCTGGAGAGCTAAGACGGCTCGCTTGATCACATCGTGCCTCACAGGAGTCTCGAAGACCTTGGGTACCTCGACTTCGTCGATCTTCTCGTTCTTCAGGTTGAGTACAGGGACCTTCATTGCTCTGCGCTCCTCTTCTGCCACTCGGTGTGAAGGTACGTGATCTGCGGCGGCTCCTCAGGGTAACTTATCTTGCGAACAGTCTTCCTGAGCTTTATCAGCCTCTTGGACGACCCCATGACGCTTCCCTTGAGGAGCAGGTAGTCGCCCTTCACGAAGCCATAGTTCTTGAAGCCGCTCTTGGGGTTGACGCGATCCACGTCCTCATCCATGAGCATTATCCTTTTATTGTACTCGGTTCTGTTGTGGAAGCCCATCTGGCCGGCTCTCGGCACCTGAGGCATGACGCCCCTCGGCACCCACGGCCCAATCGAGGCCACCGCCCTCTTACTCTTCCTAGACTTTCTTGAGAGGATCCTGATCCCCCAGCGCTTGACCGGGCCTTGGAAACCCTTTCCCTTGGTCACGGCGACGACGTCGATGCCCTCGCCGGGCTCGAAGACGTCTTGCACGGTGACTGTCTGGCCCAGAAGCCCTTTGGCGTAGCTGAACCGCTCCTCCATGGAGCCCCCGCTTACGGGTATCTCCATAAGGTCCGGGACCTTTTTTGAGACCGAAGCCTCTCTTGGCTGCGTCGCCGCTATGACTCTTATCTCGGCGACCCTGTCAAGGTCTTTCTCAATCTCTGCCAGCTTGGTGTCTGGACGGGGATCCGTCGCGAAGCTTATCCTCCTGTACAGGTCCTTCGGCTGGTTCGCCATCCAAGCCTCTGATATAGCCTGGAGCCCGTCGTAGGTCTTCTCGTAAGCCCTGACGGCGACGACCAGCATAGGCGGAGTGTCGATGACGGTTGCAGAGGCCTTCACCTCCTTACCGTACTCTGGAACTCGTCTGCTGTCCTCGACGTAGAACAGGTGGGTCATGCCTGCCTTGTAGCCAGCGAAGCCAACCAGCCTCGGCTCTGTGTCCAAGGTTGGCCAGAAGGAGACGCGTCCGTTAGGGTTCCTCGCTTTTTTTCGTGGCGAGTAGGACCGCGACCCCCGCTTTGGTGATCTTTTTCTTGGCATGTGTAGACACTCCTATTTTTATAGGCTGTAAAGAATCAACAGGGCTCAGATTTAAAGGATTCGTAAAGTGTGGAAGAAAACGCTTAGCCGGTGAAGATGTATGTTTTGAACATCAGTAATGTATAATTTAGTAAAGTTTCACTAATAGTCCCGCATCGAATAATAGTAGAGTCTTCTTACCTTCCCTGTCTATCAGGAGCCCGTTGGGTAGCGTTAACATGGTCGCAAAAAGGTTTCCTGCGGATATTCACCATGCGTTCTGAACCTCGTTGGCTCCCGCCTCCTCAAGGAACGGAGGGAACAATGGGTTTATGAGCTGCATCGTTAGGCAGAAAGAGGCGTTCAAAGCGAAGAGTAGGACTAAGTTACGATTCAGGTTCTTGAACATTTAATATTCACTGGTCAGAGTGACCGGTTTCAGATAAATCTAGTTCAGCCTTCTTGGGATAGGGGCATATGTCGTTAAGCACACACTCGCTGCAACGCGGTCTCTGAGCTCTACAGGTCTCTCTGCCGAAGCGTATCAGGGAGAGGTGTACATCTCTGAACCTATCTGGAGTCGAGCCGTCCTCCAGCGCCCTGCTTACTTCCTCGTAGCCTGCCTTCGGGGGCACTATCTCAAGACGCTTGGACACCCGTTCGATGTGACGGTCCACTGGAATGACTTGGTGGTTCGCCACGAACATCAGGGCAACGTCAGCCGTCTTCGCACCTACGCCGGAGAACTCCATGAGCCTGTCCCTTGCCTCAGGGAACGTCATGTCGAAGACGGACTGGAGGTCTCCGCCGTACTTCTCGATGATCTCCCTGCTCACAGCTTTGAGGGTGCGTGTCCGCTGGTTGTACATCCCCGCAGGTTTGATGGCTTCGACTACCTGTTCGTCTGACGCCGCGTCTATCCTGTATGGAGTTACCCCAACAGATTCTTCGAGGCGGCTGAACGCGGTGCTCTGGTTCTTAGAGTTAGTGTTCTGGCTCAGAATCGTCGAGACCAATCCCCGGAACGGATCGTAGCCCCCCGGGACGTATTCGACGGGGTATTGCTCCAGCACCCGGTTTATAGCAGTCTCGGTTCTCTGGAATGCTGACAGCCCCTCGGGCTTGGGCGGGTTCTCCTTGAACCCCCTCAGTCTGTCGGCTATAATGTGAAGCATCTCCTGTAGGTTCCTGCGCTTCAGGGCGGATACCGCTATCCAGGGGATGCCCAGCTGTTTGAGGCTGAGTTCGTCGGCGATCCTTTCCTCCATCTCGGGCGCCTTGTCAAGCTTGTTGAAGACTATGACTATGCGGTCATGGGACACCCCGATGTCCTTCAGCAGCCTGACTCCTTCGGTGAGCTTCATCTGCAATTTGAGCGAGGGATCGGTGATCTCCAGAAGCAGTATGACGATGTCAGAGCTACGGATGTCGAGGAGGTTAAGCTTGAAGCTCTGGATGAGCCGCGGATCGATGTCGATGACGAACCCGATGGTGTCGATGAACAGCACGGTGGTCTCGTGGTCGATGAACCTTCTCTGGTACTTGCTGGAGAGCGTCGTGAAGGGTCTGTCGCTGACTGGCTTGTTGTCCCCCGTCACGGCGTTGAATAGACTGGTCTTACCGGCGTTGTAGAACCCGGCGATGCAGACCACCGGATACCCGAGCTTCCGCCTGTTCCATATACGCTGGTTCTTCTCCTCGATGAGCCTGTCGATATCCTCGCGAACCCTGGCCTGGTTCCTGCTAAGCTCCCTCATCTGGCCGTGGAACGCGTACTCGCCACCAGCTCGGAAGAACGGCCGGTCGTACCTATAGTTGATGGAGGCCTGGAGCTTGTAGAAGGGAGCCTGCTTCTCCAGCCGCGCGGCCTGTATCTGTAGTTTACTGAGTCGGTCGGAAGCCATCTGGTCGAATATCTCCAGGGTCAACTCGTAGCGGTCGATTACGTCGCAGTTCAACGCACGGATCAGGTTCAGCTTCTGGCTGCTCTTGAGGATGTTGTAGAAGATGACGAGCTCGACTCCTAGCCTCCTCACCTTCCGCCCGACCTCCTTCACCTTGCCGCTGCCGATGAAGAACTTGGAGAAGGGCCTATACCTGCTCTGGATCACCTCTCCGACCACCTCTATCCCCAGGGTCTCGACGAGGCTGCTGAGTTCGTCCAGCTTGATCCTGTATATGACGTGGTCGTGGACGTTGGTCTTGAGCATGCAGAGTATTGCCTTTGACTGCTTCGTCTGGCCCTTCTCGGTTAACTGCTCGGTCATCGATAGACAAGACACTGAATGCGGGGGTCTTTATAAGAACACTCTAAACGTCACGGTCTACGGCGTCCATGATGTTGTCCAGGGACTCTATCGCGTATACGCCGAGGGCCGCGGTGATTCTGCCCACCATCCTCCTAAGCCCCTTCTCGACCTTTACGCCTTCATGCTCCAGTATCTCGGTGAAACGACGGTTAAACATCAGCCCCTCCTGATCGAAATCTGTGAGGATGAGAACACTTCGATACTTACCTGAGATATCCGTCATCAAGTCATAGTCGTTGACGTTTATAGCGGCACATGTAACGATCTCTCCGGTGTACCCCAGCCTCGTTAGAGACTCCACGTCCCTCGGCCCTTCGACTAGGATGACGTCAACCAAGCCGCTGATCTCGGATAGAAGTTCCTTCATCTCCTCGATCGCCTGTTTTCTATGTGTAGTTGAACGCATCGATAAACCTCAAGCGACAAGGATCAGCGTCAGGTCGTTGACGTTGGTGCCTGTTGGGCCCGTGAAGACGGCGTCGCCCAAGGCTTCGAAGAAGCTGTAAGAGTCGTTGCTCCTAAGATACTTTTCAGGGTCCAAGTCCTTGGATTGAGCTCTACTGAGCGACGCGCCGTCTACGATGGCCCCGGCTGCGTCTGTAGGCCCGTCGATCCCATCCGTGCCGAGGGCTAAGACGACGCAGTCTTGACCAGCGATCTTCATGAGTGCGCTAAGAGCGACTTCCTGGTTCCTCCCTCCCATGCCTGGGCCTGTGACGGTGACGGTAGTCTCGCCGCCGAGCAGAAGAGCCCCTGGCTTGGGTACAGGAATGTCGTTCATGGAGATGCTTCTCGCCAGCCCGGCGTACACCGTGCCCACGTGGCGTGCCTCGCCCTCAACGAATGTGCTAAGGACTTTTGTGTTGTAGCCAAGCTTCTCAGCCTTATCCGCTGCGGTCCTGGCCGCTTTCAAGTTGTTTGCGACGACGACGTTGTGAACCTTCTCGAAGACGGGGTCACCGGGTTTCGGGGTCTCAGCCACCTTTCCTTCAAGACCCAACTCTATCCTTCTCTTTACAGCAGGACTCACGGAGCCCCAAACTCCGTACCTGTTTAGAACATCGCGCGCCGTCTCGTAGGACGAGGAGTCCGGCGCGGTCGGCCCGGAGGCGATGGTGTCCAAAGGGTCCCCGACGACGTCGGAGAGTATGAGGCTGACCACCGTAGCTGGGTAACAGTTGGCGGCGAGCTGTCCCCCCTTGAAGGCAGATAGGTGTTTCCTGACCGCGTTAAACTCGTTGATTGTGGCCCCCGCGCTAAGCAATCTCCTAGTCACGTCCTGAACATCCTCAAGCGAGACGCCGTCAGCCGGTAACGGCATAAGCGCGGAGCCGCCGCCCGAGATGAGGGCTAACACCAGGTCGTCGGGTGAAAGGTTCGAGGTGAGCCTCATCATGTCCTGGACCCCCTTCACTCCCTCATCATCCGGGACTGGGTGAGATGCCTGGTTTAGCCTCACCCGGTTCACTCGGTACACGGCTTCGGTGTTCCTGAGTATGTTCACGACTCCCCCCTCCACCCTGTCTCCGAGGATGCATTCGATAGCCTCTGCCATGGGGCCCCCGGCTTTTCCCCCTCCCACCACCAAGACTCTCCTGATGTCGTCGAGAGGCTTCGTGAAGCCGTCGACGACGACGTTTCCGTCGATCACCTGCAGTTTTTCCATGACCGCGTTCATCGGGTCCACCGCGTTTAACGCTGCCTTCATCACTGTCAACGCGTCGACCCTCATCTTACGGAGCTTCTCCGTCGACGCGTTCTCGATGAGCTGTTGATGATTCCTGAACATACCGTAGTTACCTCTGAGGTAAGTTAGGTATGTAGAAATGAGAGGAAAAATGTTGGGTGCTACTCGCGTACGATGTACTCGCTGGCCCTCGGCGGGTCTGGGCTCAGGCCTTTCCTTGTCCTGATCTTCTTTATCAGGTCGAGCAGCATGCTGTCAGGGACGGGCGACCAGTGGTCGAAGGTCATCTGCCAGAACGCCGTCCCGCTCGTGGCGGATCGCATCTCCTGGCTGAAGCCCAGCGTCTCGCTCACCGGCACCATGCCTGTGACGTTGACTATGGGGCCGTCCTGTTCAACGTTGTGGATGCTCCCCCTCTTCCTGCTGAGTAGACCGGTGACGTTGCCCATCTCGAGGGCGGGTACACGCACCTGTATCTTGTATATGGGCTCCAGCAGCGTCGGGTCTGCGCTGAGTATGCCTGCGAATAGCGCCTGCCGCACCGCCGGCATCATCTGAGCAGGGCCACGGTGCACCGGGTCCTCGTGGAGCTTGATGTCGACCATGTCGACTAGTAGGCCGCGGACTATCTCGCCTGCTAGGGGCCCGTTTTCGAGGGCCCACTGGAAGCCTCCGCTTATGTGCTGCTTTACTTCCCTGAGGCCTTGGATGCCGACGGTGGTGTCGATCATCATGTTGGCGTTCTCGTTGACGGCGAACACCCGCCGCGCTTCGCGGAGGGTCCAGCCTGCCTTCTCTCTGAGAACCTCCTCCCTTCGACTGGAGCTCAGTATCTCGCTGAGCTCGCCGTCACGGATGAGCTGAACGATGTTCTCGTCCAGAGGCTTGAAGTTGAAGAAGACCCTGTTATGCTTGTTGGGACTCTTGCCCATGAAGGGCCCGACTTCATACCTGATGGCCTCCCGGTATACCACCGTGGGCTCGCTCTGGATGATGTCAAGGTTGTACTGGCTCTTGATGTCCTTGACTGCGATCTCCAGATGCAGCTCGCCCATGCCTGCCATGAGGTACTCGCCGGTCTCCTGGTTGATGGTGGTCACGATGTTGGGGTCCTGTATGCTTATCTTCTGGAGGGCGTCGATGAGGCGGGGTAGATCCGTTGGTTTCCTAGGCTCTACGGCTATGGTGAGCACCGGGTCCGAGACGTACTTTATCGACTCGAAAGGCGTTGCGGTAGCCTTGATGTCGTCTGAGACTATTGTCTCGCCTGCTCTGGCCTCGCTGAGCCCCATGATAGCCACGATGTTTCCAGCAGGTATCTCGTCGACGATCTCACGGTACGCACCCATGTAGATGCTGATCTGCTGGGCCTTCGCCCACTTCTCCGCGCCGACCAAGTTTAGGTTGTCGCCTTTCCTGATTGTTCCGCTGAAAACGCGTCCAGTGCTGATTACTCCGGCTTGGGGGTCGATGATTACGTTGGATATGCAGATGACGAGGGGGCCTTTCGGGTTGACGCCAAGCATGTTCTTTCCCATGACTGACTCCTCGTCCCCCTTCCAGATGTGCCTGATCCTCCTCGGCTGATGTTGCTTCGGGTTGGGCAGCACATGCACAGCCATCCCCAGGATTGCCTCGCTGAGGGGAAGCATCTCCTGAAGCTCCTCCAGCTTTCCTTCCTTGTACTTCTGTATGATGTCCGGGAGTGTCAGCCCCTTCTCCTGTAGCATGGGCAGGGTGAAACCCCACCGGTCGAGGGCTGATCCGAAGGCCACCTCGCCCTTCGCTGCGTTGATGGTCCACTCGTTCTTGATCTCGTCAGATCCATAGGTCTGAACGATCTCGTTGAACTTGTTGATGATCCTGAGGAGCTTCTTCTGGATGGAGTTAGGGTCCATCTTGAGCTCCTTGATGAGCCTGTCGAACTTGTTTATGTAACAGATTGGCTTCACGAACTCCTCCAGTGCGACCCTGAGCCTGATCTCGGTCATTATCTGGAACTCCTCCACGGCGTCCACCAGAAGGACGCAGCCGTCCAACGCTCTCATGGCTCTTGTTACCTTGCCCGAGAAGTCTACGTGACCTGGGGTGTCGATGAGGTTGATGACGTACTGGTCGTCGCCCTCCTCGTAAAGGAGGCTGATGTTGGCTGTCTTGATAGTGATGCCTCGCCTCTGCTCCTCCTCAAGATAGTCGAGGGCCCGGGCCTCTCCCGCCCTCTCAGGCGCCATAAGCCCGGCCATGGCGAGGAGGCTGTCGCTCATCGTCGTCTTCCCGTGGTCGATGTGGGCGATGATGCCGATGTTCCGGACCTTCTCCTGGTCATGCATCAGCTTCAAGATCTCTTCTGTCTGCTTGAACCGTGGCATTAATGATCTAATCCTTTTTACCGTAAGTTGACTATAGACACCTGCAGGGGTCTTTTAAACCCTTTCCATTCGATAAATCTGTGTTCACCTAATCCTTTGATCTATATAGTCAAAAACGCTTGATAATTACATAAAGTTGAGATATATACAGGCAGGATGGGATGGTTCAGCCATACCAGTCTATGATAACCCTAGCACATATCTTTATGGACTTTACGAAGTCGTCGATGCCAAGCCTTTCGGTGTCTAATCTATTCGCATCAATGATCAGATAGACCTTTGAGCCTGATATGTGATCACTGTATTCTTCACTGGGTGTGGGCGTGCCGTCTCTTGAGGTCTATCTCGTTCTGTCCTAGCCTCTTCATTATGTCGGCGATCACGCCGTCGAGAAACACTAGGGCGCTCAGCTCGAACATGGTCCCCAGGGGCGCCATGTCGTATTCGCCGGTTATCTGGCGGCGGACGAAGTCGATGTCCACCGCCTCTTTGGTTCTGCCCTTGATCACTACCACATGGTCGGAGAGCTGTCCCAAACTGCTGTCACGGTGAGACGTCAATGAGACTACCTTTGCACCCATCTCTTTGGCTATCTCCGCCTGCGTCACGACGACCTTGGTGGTGCCTGACCCAGAAATAGCCAGTATGAGGTCGCATGGGCTCAACGCAGGTGCGATGGTCTCTCCGCTGACGTAGACGCTGAAGCCGCTCTGCATGAGCCGCAAAGCGAAGGCTCTTCCGACGAAGCCGCTTCTACCACTTCCCAATACGAGGACCTTCTTGCCTTTCGCCTGCAGTATGTGCTGGATCATTCCCTCCACCTGTTCGTCGCTGGCGTCTTGTATGATGCTGTTGATCCCTTGGAGAATCCATGAAGAAACTTCCTTTACGAAGCTCATAACGATCCAAAAATAGACTGCTACTAGGTTAAAACTATTTTTAAACATACTAGCAGATTTGAAAAACAAGTTTTCGAGGTGGTTACTACCGAGCTAACTACAATACATAAGAGACGAGGAAAAAGGGCTTAAAAATAGCTCGATGGTGGATCATTGAATTTATGTCTAGCTAAAAAACCTTGGTTCCATGGGGTTCCAGAGCGTTCCTCCGGGTTCTTAATATAAAATAACCGCGGGTAGGAGGCAGGGAAGCATGATGAAAAAAAAGAAAACCACTACGCCAGTGAAAACTCTACTGCTCAGATCTAGAACCTACATATATAGCTTAACTAGGTTTTGATGAAGATGGAGATAAACATGCTTCTCGTAGACGATGAACAGGACATCAGAGACAGCTTGACGTATTTACTGGAGTCAGAGGGATATAACGTTTATACAGGGAGCAACAGAGTAGAAGCAGAGAACATTGTCAAGGAGAAAGACATCCATTTTGCCATTTTAGATTATATTTTAGGGGATTCTACAGGAGTTCAGGTAGCCAAGGTTTTACACAAAATCAATGAAAATATTAAATTCATGTTTTTCTCAGGATATTCGGATGTATCAAACTTTGAAAATGAGCTAGGTTTTAGCATATGTGAAGTGTTTCTAAAGCCTATTGACCCTGATACTTTCTTGGAAAAAGTGCGAAACGTTGTTACGAAGGAACCGTGAATCTAACGATCGTTTAACCATTTACGATTCACGTAGGAATGAAAAACGCCGCGTATATCGATGCTATTATCGATAAAAGGTTAGGAAAAGTCTTACGCTTCTTCTCTCTCCTTGACGGAGCAGATCTCGTTGTCGTTCTTAAGCACGTTATCTATGCTGATGGTCGCTATGGTGGTGACATACTCCGCGATTATCCTAAGCTCCCACGCGATCTCGTTAACGTACGCAGAGACCTCAGGGTCGTGGTTCGCCTTGAACTCCTTTAGTAAGGATTCTTCCTCCCGACCGACTGCCTCGTAGAGATCCACGGCGTCGCTGGCAAGCTTCAGGTCTCCGTCGAACATGCTCTTCATGGCCTGGTCGAACATGGTGAAGCAGATCATGCCGATCTGGCTCAGCCTCTCTATGAGGTTCTCGTCGCTGTCGTCCCTCCTCTCCTCCAGGGATATGATGTTGCTGGCTATGGCGTTTAGCCTGTCCGCGATCATCTCCAAGTACCAGGCGATGAGGTTGTGTACAACCACCTCCATTGGGTCTATGATACCGATGGCCTCGGAGATCAGCCTTGATTGCTGTGCGCTGGCGAGTAGGCGGGCGAGGAGCCAGAAGATGGTATCCGCCTCGTATTCGCGTGTGATGGCGTCCTTCGCCAGCTCCATGTCTCTGTCGATGAGAGCGTCGATGCTCTCCTTGAACATTATGCTTGTGATGACGTAGAGGCGCTTTATTACGGTCTCCAAGGGAAATTTCTTGGGGTCTATGCTGCATTGGAGCAGTAGGTGCCTGTCGCTCTCCTCGATTATGCCGATGCCGAGGAGCCTCTGTGTGACTTGCCTTATGCTCTCTATTTGCTCCCTCATGAGCCTTCTTGAGCTCTCTACTCTGATGAGGTTCCTTCCGAGGACGTAGTTGCCAACGATCACCCTCTCAAGCACCTTGGTGTTGTCGCAGTTGTCCACGTTCACCACGTATACGCTGCTGTCCTCAGCCTTGGTGGGCTCCGGTGTAATCCTTAGGGCGCCGTCGTTCTCCTCAGATAAGAACACCACGTCACCCTTCTGGATCCCCGTCTTCTTCGCCCAGTTCATGGGGAGGGAGACGGAGAGGGTCGAGTACCCGACTTTCTGTACCTTTCTAGGCTCCACGTTTTTCACCTGACGCGTGACCATGGACGCCCAAGGGTTGTGTCTTGTGATAGTCCGCTCGATGGTTTTTATTCTGGGCATCTGTAATTATGGTCATTATTCGCAAATGGTGTGAATAGATAATATATAAAGCATTCTTTTCGTATGTTCTCGATGTTAATGGGCGCTAAAAATACAAGCTAAATAATTGACCCTTCCCCCAGAAGCCCCGAGAACGGGGGCAGGTACAGCTTCACGTATACCATGACTCCGAGGCAGAGTAAGACAATGAAAAGCACCGCGTAGTCTGAGCCTCTCATGCTTAGCTCGTATATGTTCGTCCTATCCTCAGTCGCGCCGAAGGCCCTGGATTCCATGGCCTCCGCCAGCTCGAGGCTCCTTCGGATGGAGTTGATGATCAGGGGGAGCAGTATGGGGATGTAGTTCCTAACCCTCGTGATGAAGTTACCTTTATCGAGCTCTAGGCCCCTAGACCGTTGTGCGTCCATTATTGTCTGGGCCTCGTCGGCGAGGACCGGCACGAAACGTATGGCGGTTATGAACGCGAAGTTGAACTCGTATGGGACCCTAGCCTTCTCTAGGGCGAGGCTCAGCTTGTCAGGCGAGGTTGTCAGGAAGAAGACGGAGAACGACGTGATCAGGGCTATGAACCGGACTGTAAGAGCTAGGCTGTACTCTACGAGCGCCCAGGTGAGCTGTCCACCACGGAAGTAGTAGAAGCTCAGCATGTTTGACGCGAATATGATGACCGCGATCACTGAGGCTCCTTTAACGCTCTTGTACCACTCGCGCGCGACTTTTGCGGCGGCGATCAGGGGCAACTGTATCAGGAATATCACTATGAGCGGCACTAGCTCGAGGAACATGACCGACGCCGCGAAGGAGACGAGGGTCAAGAGGAACTTAACCCGCGGATCCATGTTATGGATGAATGTGTCGCCGCGTGTGAATCGTAGGCTCTCGAGAAGACTCACGGCTTAGTTCCTCCCATGGTTCTCATGAGGATGTCGAACGCCTCGTCGACGTCCAGCACGTCCTTGGGTAGTCCGTGGTCCGAGAGCTTATCGAAGAGCCGCGTTATCTCAGGCTGTGCGACGCTGCAGCTTAAGAGGGTCTCCGGCCTGGTCATTATCGTCTTCGAGGCGCCGTCATCCACGACGCGTCCGCCGGCCATTAGCACGATCCTAGGCTGACTCTCAGCCACGAACTCCACGTCGTGGGTGACGATGACTACAGTCTTGCCCTGCGTCCTCAGATGGGTGAGGAAGTGCCTGAGCCTCTCCTTCTGCCCATAATCCTGACCTATCGTGGGCTCGTCAAGTACCAGTATATCTGGGTCCCAGGCCAGCACCGAAGCGAGAGCCACTCTTTTCCGCTCGCCACCGCTTAAGGTGAATGGGCTCTTGTGCCTGTAATCGGTGAGATCGAGGAGGTTCAACGCCCACGTCACCCGCTGCTCTATCACGGACTCGTCGAAGCCGAAGTTTCTGAGGGCGAAGCTTATCTCCTTCTCCACGGTCTCCTCGAAGAGCTGGTCGTCCGGGTTCTGGAACACGAGCCCGATATTCCTCGCTAACTGGGCGACGCTTAGCGTCGAGACGTCCACGGAGTCAAAGACCACTCTGCCACTGGAGGGTTTCAGCAGACCGTTGAAGTGTTTCACAAGAGTCGTCTTCCCGGCGCCGTTCTCCCCCATTATCGCCACGTAGTCTCCGTGATAGATAGTGAGGGAAACGTCGTTGAGGGCCTCGACGCCGCCGGGGTATGTGAAACATACGTCCTTCACCTCAATCGCCGGGTGGTGGTGGTACTCACCCGTGAACTCGGATAGGTCGTCGAAACCTTCGGTTCCACGTCTGATATCCACTGGAAGCCTTGTCTTGAACTCGTCGTAAAACTCATTCGCAGAGACGGGGAGCCTATTGAAATGAACGCCTCTGGAGCTGAGTCTCCTGGCGAGCTCAAATACCCGGGGGATACCTACGCCCAGCAGGCGTGTCTGGTCGTCGGCGAACACCTTGGCAGGCTCCCCGTCGTTGACGACCCTGCCTTCGCTGAACACGATCATCCTGTCCACGTACTTGGCGGCGAGATCCATTCTGTGCTCGATGAGTATGATGGTGATGCCCAGCTCCTTGTTGAGGCGGTCCAGCACCGAAAAGATGTGCTCCGCGCCGACTGGGTCCAGGAAGGCGGTGGGCTCGTCCATGACGATGATCTCTGGGCGCATGGCGAGCACGGAGGCGATTGTTAGCCTCTGTTTCTGGCCTCCGGAAAGCTCGTGGGTGGCCCGCTGACGAAGGTGCTGAAGACCCGTGGTCTCGACCGCCCACTCGATCTCCTTGTACATCTCGTTTTTGCTTACGCCCAGGTTCTCTAGGCCGAAGGCGATGTCCTTCTCGACGGTTAGGGCGAATATCTGGTTGTCCGGGTTCTGGAAGATGAGGCCGACGTGCTGAGCCAGCCTCATGATGGAATTTTCCCTCGTGTCCAAGCCGGCGATCTTTACGGTTCCCTCCATGACGCCGCTGTAGAACTTGGGTACGAGGCCGTTCAGGCATCTGCAGAAGGTGGTCTTACCGCAGCCGCTGGGGCCCGTCAGAAGTATGAACTCCCCGGGCTGTACCGTGAGGGAGATGTCCGTGAGGACGGGTTTCTCAGAGTGGGGGTAGGTGTACTTCAGGTCCTTGACTTCGATCAGTCCCAACTCTGCGGCCCTCACGAAACTGGGTTTCTGTATTGAACGCAGCCTGTGATATAATAGTTTAACCTATAATACTTTGCTGGGGTCCTCGAGCCTGCTTAACTCGTCCATGAAGAGCTTCTTGACATACTTGACGAAGTCCTCTGTGCCGCCCTCGCCGTTGAACCCGGCCGCGGTGGGGTGGCCGCTCCCCGAGCCGTTGAACCGGGAGGCGAGTATGCCTACCATCTCCCCCAAGTGAATCCCCGTGAGCCGATGAAACTGGTTCTTGGATCTCAAGCTTGCCCTCAGCATCCCCTTATCCTCCCCCACGACGACCGCCACGTCAGCGCCCATGGACAGGAGGGCCCGTGCACCCGATGACTGGAAGGAGCCGAGGTGGCTAAACGCCAGCACCCAGTCTTCGACGATCTCGATGTCTGCTCGTTGCCCGGCCCTCAGTCTCGCTATCTTCTCCGACTGCTTGAAGGAGATGCTTAACAGCTCCTTGATCCTTGAGACGTCCCCGACTTTTTTGAGTAGCGACGAAATGATCTGGAACGTCTCAGGTCCGCCCAAGGAGAAGTGCTTGGTGTCGTACGCTATCCCAGCGAGTAGGGCTGCCGAGGTGGTCTCGGTGGGCGTCAGGTCGTAGTGCATGTACATCCTGTAGACTAACTCGGAGGCCGAGGAGGCGTCAGGGTCCACCAAGTACAGGGTTGACAGCTCACACATCTCGCTGTCCGGCAGATGATGGTCGATGAACACGATCCTTGCGTCCGTCTCCTTCAGAGGTGTCTCCCATCCGCCTAGCTGGTTCAGGCTACCGGTGTCGACCACTATGTAGGTGTCGGCTGCCTGAGCCGTCGTCTCGTATAGCTCGATGCCCAACGTCGACGCTATGCTCCTCGAGAGAACGCTGGCGTCGTCAGGGATCACGATGCTTGGCTCTGAGCCCGTCAACGCTTTGACGAGCTCCTTCACGCCTTGGGCCGCCCCCAGCGCGTCTGGATCGGCGTTATGATGGCATAGAACTATGACTTTGCCGTCGATGACACCGCGGAACCTGTCCATCTCTGACTGCAAAACATACACCATCGCCCAGGAATAGTAAATGGTTGATCCAAGAACGTTAATAGTTATGTGTTACGACGGAGTGATCCCCAGCTCCTTCTGGAGGGTATCCTGTAGAGTGGTTATCTTCTCCTTCGTCTTGTCCTCCTGCTTCTTGAGGACCTTGGCCCTCATCTCCAGGAACTCTTTTCGCTCCTTGAGCTCCTTCACCACCGTGTCCCTTTCCTTCTCCACGAGGACCGCTCCGACGCTCTTGTAGACCTTCGAGTTACCTTGAGCCTCTTCCAGAACCTCCAGCGCCTTGTCTGACTCCACCATCTCCATCTCTATCCTCTGCTTCTGGAGGAGAAGCTGCTGCATCGTGTTCTGTAGCTGCTGTAGCCGCTGTAGACGCTCCTGAACCTGGGGCGGAAGCTGAGCTATTCCCGACATATGTACCGCAGATAAAACCATGCAGCCACGCTTTATACTTATCTAAAAAATTGGGAAAAAAGAGTTTTAACGGGTACGAGTCCAGTCTCTGCCCAGCGTCTCGCGGGCGATGACTATCTTCTGTATGTTGGCCGAACCCTCTGCGCCGATGCAGTAGCTCATTATACCCCTCATACCCATCTCGAGGGGGCACTCCTCGGTGTAGCCGTAGGCGCCGAACCAGTACATGACCCGCCTGAAGGTGTCCAGGGCGTGGTGAGGCGCAAGATACTTGCACATCGACAGGTACTTAGAGCACTCCAGAGCCGAGAAGGTGCCGTGCTGGTACTTCTGGTCCAGCATCCAGGCAGTCTTGTAGACCAGTTGCTTTATCGCTTCGCTGTGAGCAGCCATGTCCGCCAAGTCGAACTGTATCCCCTGGTACTTGGCCAGTGGTTGGCCGAAGGCCATCCTCTCCTTGATGTAGTCCATACCGATCTCGAGGCATCGCTGGGCTGCGCCTATGCAGCTGGACGAGACGAGGAGACGAGCCGCGTCGAAACCCTCCATAGTGTAGTAGAAGGCCCGGTTGGTCTCCCCGAGCTGGTACTCCTTTGGTACCTTGACGTCGGTCATCTTGAATCCGCCTGTGCTGATGGCCATCCGCCCCATGTTCTCGAAGCGCTTGGTTATCTCGACGCCCTCCTGATTGATGGGCAAGAAGAACGACGTCATACCACGGTGTCCTTTTGACCGGTCGTTGTATCCTGAGACGAAGTAGCCTCCGTCCATCTCGGCTGCCTCAGCGGTGCCGCTGATGTAGCTCTTCTCGCCGTTCACGATCCAGCCGTCGCCGTTTGGCTTTAGCTCCGTCTTGTAACCGGCGACGTCGCTGCCTCCGCCCGGCTCGGTGACGCCGATGCCTATGAAGCTCTCGCCTCGTGTCGCCTTCTTTATGTAGTTCTCCTTTACCACATCTGAAGCCAAACTGTTGACAACGTAGCCCCAGCTGGCTTGAACCAGGTAGAACACCGCAGACGCGACGGATATGTCGGCGTACCCCATCTCCTCCGCGGCTATGGTAGCCGTGACCCAGTCAGCGGCTGAGCCGCCGTCCTCCTCGGGGAGGGTCAGCAGCAGGAGACCCATGTCTCCCATGCCTTTGATAAAGCTCTTGGGTAGCTCGTGCTTGGTGTCGTTCTCCCTGACCTGCTCCAGGCTCAGGTTCTTCGACAGCCACTCTCTTATTGCCTCACGGAACAGTTCCTGTTCCTCTGTGAACGAGAAATCGATCAAGTTTTCTCACCAGATAAATCTTTTTGAGTTAACGACAGGGTATATAAGAGCTTCGTAATAAGGCGAAAAGGTAATCTACGGGAGCCAAGTTGGCGAGCACTCTATATATCCACGGCGACCCGTTTTGCATGGGTTAACAGATGAAGATCCTCGTTCTAGGGATGGGGCTAATGGGTCCAACGATCGCCAAAGACTGCTGCATTGACCCAGAGGTCACCAAGGTAACTGGATGCGACATTGATGAAGGGAAGTTGGAGGAAGCTGAGAAGTATGTGGATAGCCCAAAGTTCGACACGGCCGTGGTAAGCGTCACCGATCA
>CAZCKR010000004.1:36503-38835 GCA_964499305.1 uncultured Candidatus Bathyarchaeia archaeon
AGAAGTATGTGGATAGCCCAAAGTTCGACACGGCCGTGGTAAGCGTCACCGATCACGACGCCCTCGTTGAGATCATGAAGGGTTATGACTTGGTCATCCACGGAACAGCCTCCAGGTTCAGCATTAACGCGTTACGGGCCGCGATGGAGGCAAAGATAGACATAGTGGATCTAGCCGGCGGCGGATACCCCCAGGAGGGAAGCATATACGACGAGGTGGAGAAAGCAGGGATAACGGCGATGCCCGGATGCGGAGTTGACCCGGGACTCATAGACATACTCTCCGGTCAAGCCATCCACATGCTGGACCAAGCCGACGAGGTGCTGTTCGCCTGCGGCGGGCTCCCTAAGAACCCTGAGCCTCCTCTCGACTACAAGATAGTTTTCGGCGGGACGAGGATGCCTGTTCGCCCCGGAAAAGTACCCATGATCGTCGACGGAGAGCAGCTGGAGATGGACAGATACTCAGAGGTGGAGTCCATCTTCGTCGCGGGACTTGAGCCCATGGAGGCGTTCGTCGACGGTTACCCGTCCTCCCTGCTTAAGCTGTGCATAGAGAAGGGAGTCCAGAACTTCAGGGGAAAGACGATCAGGTACTCCGGGTTCGTCGACAAGATCATGTTCCTGAACGAACTCGGCTTAATTAGCGAAGAACCCGTAGACTACGAGGGAACCAAGGTGGTCCCCAGGGAACTCTTCCACAAGATCATATATCCCTTGGTGAGGTTCGACACCGCTGAGGGAGACAGAGACCTGACGGTGCTGCTGGTGAGGGTCTCGGGTATTAAGGACGGGAAAGAGATGAACTTCAGCTACGATATGGTTGATTTATACGAAGAGGATAAACAGATAACCTCGATGGCTAAAACCACTGGGTACACAGCGGCCATAATATCTAGGATGCTCGGGCGAGGAGCAATCAAACAAAAGGGAATACAATGGCCTGTGCGCGTAATCCGCGGCGAACTGTGTGATGAACTCCTCGGAAGCCTGAGGGAGAGAGGGGTGGTTGTCACCGAAACGGTCACAACGACTCGGACACTATAGGTTACCTGTTTCGATTATACCTGACTATTAGAAGACTCAGGTAGCCGTGAGTATATTATTAGAGACAGTATGGTCGGGACGTGGAAGACGCACAACTCGAACTTAGGGTCTAGAAACATGTAGCCCGTCCTCTGTATGAAGCCGATGATGAGTGAAATGGCCATCAGAACCATGACCGTTGTCCTCCAGGACTCTTTCTCGCCGGGCAAACCTTTAACCAATCCATTTATGGTGAGCCTAGGAGATCGACTAGGGGAATGTCTTGGAACGTGCCTTCAGGGAGGCTTCTCCTAACCGTCATCGGTAGAACCCGCTCGTTAAGCTCCACTATGGCGATGTCTATGGCGTCGCTGACATCTATGGCGAGCTGGACGAGTATCGGTGCGCCCAAGGACACCTGTAGCGCTCTGGCTCCTACTATTCTCGCCCTCTCGAAGCGCGTCAGCTTCGGAGGCCCGATCATTATATCATCACTCAATTTGATCGCTTCAACATGATTTAGTGGGTTCAAGTTTGGCTCAAACACAGCTTTTCTTCTCGAGGCCCTTGTTGTCTGATTCATTTTTAGGTTTGGCAGCCAGTGAACGAAACAGACAAGCACCTCGAAGCTACTACCCAAACCAAAGAAACTAGATATAAACATTTTCTTGTTTTATAGCTATCTTAATAAACCCGTTCAAACGGAACCGGCAAATATCTAGATAAAGATGGGAAACAGAGGTTTTTCCACGTTATTTCTCGGAAACGACCTCGTTTCTCATGACGCCCAGCTTCTCGATGCCTGACTCTATCACGTCCCCGACCTTTAGGAGCCCCAATGGGTGCGCGGCGCCGACGCCGGATGGAGTGCCCGTGGCGAAAACGTCTCCCACCTCCAAGGTTATGCCGTCGCTCAAGGTGCTTATTATGGTCTTGACGTCGAAGATCATGTCGCTTGTGTTAGCCTTCTGACGCGTCTCGCCGTTGACCTTGCACCAGAGGTCTAGCTTCTGGGGGTCGTCCACCTCTTCAGGGGTCACCAGGTATGGGCCCATGGGGGCGAAGGTGTCCTGGCTCTTGCCCCTGTACCACTGGTTATGCTGCCGCTGTAGCGTGCGCGCGGAGATGTCCTGGAAAACCATGTAGCCCGCCACGTGGTCCAGCGCCTCGTCCTTGGAGATGTATTTACCTTCTTTGCCGATGACGAAGGCTAGCTCCACCTCGTAGTCGAGTCTCTCCACGGCCCTGTTGTAGACGACGGGGTCGTAGGGACCCGTTATGGATGTCGGCGGCTTGGTGAAGAAAAC
>CAZCKR010000005.1:0-28229 GCA_964499305.1 uncultured Candidatus Bathyarchaeia archaeon
GACTCCAACGCCTCGATCATGGCCGCCTCGTCCACCACCCTGCCCCGCGCCATGTTGACGAGTATCACGCCGTCCTTCATCAACCCGATCTCCCTCTCCCCGATGAGTCGATGCGTCTCGGGGGTGCCCGGGACGTGCAGGCTCACGATGTCGCTCGCCCCCAGGAGCTCATCGAGCCCCATCCACCTGATGCCCGTCTCCTTCTCAGCGTCCGGCTTCCTGGTCCTCGACCAGTAGACAACGTCTGCGTCGAACGCCTTCACGCGCCTCGCGGTGGCCTTCCCTATCCGGCCGAGCCCGACGATGCCGACGGTCTTGCCCGCCAGCTCGCCGCCGATGAGGTCGCCGTACTTCCGGTTCCACTCCCCTCTCCGCGTGGCCTTGTCGGCCGCCACGATGCGTCTTATCGTTGACAGCATGATGGCCATGGTCATCTCGGCGACGGTGACCGTCAACGCGTCAGGCGTGTTGCACACAACCTTCCCGAGGTCACGCGCGGCTTCCAAGTCGACGTGGTCGCAGCCCATCCCGTGGACCCCCACCGCCCTGAGCCTCCCGCTCCTCTCCATCATCTCGCGGGTGATCCTGATGCTGCCCCTGGTGATGAGGCCGTCCACCCCGTCGATGATCTCCATGAGGGTCTCCTCGGTGCTCCCCGTGGGCAGCTCCACGACGTTGACCCCCTCAGCCCTGAGGTACTCCACGCCGACCTCGTTGATCGGCTCGGTGACGACTACAGTGAAATCTGGCATACTCTGCACAAGAGAGAGAAAGAGGCTGTGCACTGTTAAGGTTTAAGATGGGGGCTGGAGCGTCTGCGTCCTCTCCGCGCCCCCTTCTGAGGCTCCTTCTTTGCGCGTCGCAGCGTATTATCCAGGGCGTCGCAGAGGCCGTCGAAGGTCTCCATGAGGCCCCAGCCCTCGTTCTCGGCGTTGAAGCTGATGTTTGGCCCCATGACTCGGGCGTTGAGTCTGTACCTCGCCCTCTCACCCTGGGTGCTCTGCTTCTTGATCCTGACGCTGACCTCCGTTATGCCTTCGTGTATCCTCATGTTCTTAGCGACGATGCGCCTCAGCTTGTCCTCGGCGACGGCCCTCTCGAAGAAGTCCTCTTCGGTGATCCCCACGATGTAGACGGGTATCTCCTCCTCCACCCTCAGGCCCGCGATGAGGCCGAGGAGCTCCCTCGGCGTGACTATGCCGTGGACGACCCCCTCGTCGTCCACCATGAGGCAGGCGTTCTTCCCCGACTTCGACATCCCCTGCACGACCTGGAGCATGTCGGCGTCCGGGCCCACGGTCAACGGATTGGGGTCCATGACGTTGCTCACCTTCCCGGGGAACCCGGTCATCTTCTCCCCGACCACGTCGCCGCGGGTGGTCTTCGAGGCGGGGGTTATGAAGGTGTGAACAATAACGTCGGAGGTGACCATGCCGACGAGCCTGTCGCCCCTAGTCACTGGGATGTGGCTTATGTCCTTGTCGAGCATCATCCGCCTAGCCTGAGCGACACCCACCTCATGCTCCACGGTGATGACTGGGTTCTGCATGTACTCCTTGGCGGCCATGTTCCTGAGACCAGATACCTCCGTCAACGCTTCGATTATGTCGACCTGAGAGACCACCCCTACGACCTCCCCTCTCTCTACGACGGGCAGCGCCCTCACCCCTTTCTCCATGAGCACCGCCGCGGCATCAATCACAGCGCCCCCCGGGGAGAGGGCCCCAACCTGCTTCCAGATGCTCTCGACCTTGGTTCTCCCGGGATGGTCCATCCCCAGCAGGTCGCGGAGGGATATCACTCCAACACGGCCTCCCTTCGCGGCCACCGCCTCGGGGCGGCCCGTGTCCTTAAGGTAGCCCAGCACCCTGCTAACCTGGTCGCCGGGGCTGAAAACGCCCCCGGCGCCGTGCAGAATCGTCCTAACTTCAGTCTCCGCTAGCTCTAACAGCATTTTCGTCAAAACCAGAAACCTGTTTAAATTGTTGTTTTCGCGGGTTAAATAGGTTGCATAACTTGGCCGAGTAAGAAAGCTTAAAGACCCGCTTATTCATGGTGAGCGGAAGCGAGACCACCGTGTGCACCCTCATACTGCTCCACAGGCTGCTGAATGACTACCCCGTGATAGCCCTCCACAACAGGTACCTCGGGAAGGACACCATGGAGCAGCCGCCCCGGAGGCTGAACGGCAGCACAGTCGCACCCATCGACGTGGCGTCGGGCGGCACATGGATAGGCATGAACGGCTCGGGGCTCCTCCTCGCCATAACCAACCAGGAGACCCAGCGACTCCCCGAGCCGGGGCGCAGCAGGGGCCTCCTCGCGCTGGACATACTCAAGGACATCGAGACCGCCGAGGACGCCAAGGAGCACCTGCTAGACCCAAGCATCCGAGGCATGTACCGCACGGGCAACTTCACGGTGCTCGACCCCCAGGAGGCGTGGCACGTGGTCTGGGACAGGAAAACCCACGCCTACCCCATCAGGGAAGGCGTCTACGCCGTGTCGACGATCACGGTGGTGCCCGGGATGGAGTGGAGCGAGCGGGCCCGGAGCATATGGGTGGACGCCGAGAAGCGGCGAGCCAGGGCGTACGAGCTGCTGAGCTGCTATCGGCCAGAGACCATCGAGGACGCCGTCGCCGAGATGATGCGGGTCTCCGCCGACCACGGCTGGGGGCGCAGCCAAGCCTCCATCTGCTGGCACAGCCCCGAGTACAGGCAGACCTCGTCCACCGTCATGGCCGTCGCCGCCGAACCGTCAAACTCCCTCGTCTACTACTGCGAGGGAAACGCCTGCGAGAACAGGTTCAAGGACTACACGAAAAAACAGATCTGACCTGCTACGGGTCACATCGGAAAAAAAGTTAGGAGGCGAGGGTCTTGCCTGCGCCCTTCTTCTCGGCGAGCTCCAGGACCTTGCTTGCGGTTCCGACGTCCTGTATGGCTAGGCCTGTGGCCTTGAAGACGGTGATCTCGTCCGGTTTCTCGCGGCCCTTCTTCTTGCCCGCGACGATGGTGCCCAGCTGGGCGTAGATGCTGTCCTCGGTGATGACGCCCTCCTCCTTGGGGACCCTGAAGTCGCCTGTTACGAAGGCCTGGGGTACGAAGTCGACCACCAGCTTGTCTGCCTTCTCGATGACGCTGGTCATGAGCTCCCGTTTGGCGCCGGTGTCTGCGCCGATGGCGCTGACGTGGCACCCCTTCTTGAGCCAGGCGCCGTCCATGAACGCCTCGGGGCTGGGGGTGCAGGTGATGACGATGTCGCTTCCCTCGGCCGCCTCCCTGGCGCTGTCCACGGGGACGAACTCGACCTTGGGGAACAGTTTCTTCATCTCCTCCGTGAACACCTTCTTGGCCTCGGGGATGATGTCGTAGACCTTGACCTTCTTGACGCCTGGCCTGACCTCCATGAGTCCCATGACCTGGCTTCTACCCTGGACACCGGCTCCGCAGACGCCCGCCACCTTGCTGTCCATCCTGCTGAGGTACTTGATGCCTGTGGCACCGGCGGCGCCCGTCCTCAGCGCCGTTATGTAGGTGCCGTCCATGATGGCCAGGGGGACGCCGTTCTCGGGGCTGTTGAGTATGATCCTGGCGATGACCGCCGGCAGCCCGTACTCCTTCTTGTTTCCCGGGTGAACCGTCACGATCTTGGTGCCCGCGGCGCCTAGGCCAGGCATGTAGGCGGGCATGGCGATGAGGACGCCCTTGTCGAAGTGGAGGTAGACCCTGGGGGGCATCTCTATGTTGTCGTTGCCCATCTCGCGGAAGCCGCCCTCCACGGCCTCCAGGGTGCTCTTCATGTCGAGAACCTGCTTTACATCGTCCTGTGTAAGGTATAGAGTCATTTCTAGTCATCCATGATGTGGGTGCGCGGTGTTTTAATGATTTCGAGTACGGTGGGCAGGGCTTCTCGGCGGCCTGCCGGTGCAGCTTCGGTTCCTTCGTTTCGTTCTTCACTGAACGACCGTTTGTCTAGGCAGTAACGTATGTCCCGAATTGTCTGGATTATTGGCGTTTATATTCTATTGTCAGTCTTCTCCGACCGATGCTCTATGTACTCTATTTAGGCAAGTATTAACAATGACTTCCCCCACGCATTAACCGGCGAGAGAGTACGGGGCATGAACCGAGTGACCGTTCCCCTCACCAGAACCCCTTCTTGTAGTGGTCGCCCGGTGATCCCATGTTCTTCGCCTGGAGCTTTATAACTTGAAGGCTGAGTCACGGGACAATGGTTACGTCTACGACGGTAGGTACTTCTGCAGCTTCCAGGAGGTGCAGTGCTACAGGTACCTGAGGTTCATCGGCATACCGCCGGGTAGGATGCATATGGAGTACGGGGTTGGCGATAACTGGTTCGACTTCTTCCCCCTGAAGCGGGTGTTCTGGGAGCACCACCCCATCAACCAGAAGCTTGGGAAGGACATCTACAGGTGCGGTAAGAAGAGGAGCGCCGTCCTCGACGCGAACGGGTACAGCCACATACTCCTAATCGTCTCGGACGTGATGTTCGAGGACGTGCCCGACATATGCCAGAGGAAGACCGAGCACGCGGTGGACTTCCGGACGGGGCGCGTGCCCACAGACACAGGGATACTGTACGTGCACGGCTACGAGCGCGACTACGAGAGGCACCTATTCAGCCTCCTCCCCGAGACGCTGGTGTGCGCCTAGAGCCCGGCCGAGACATCCTCAGAACAGGGTTCCTGTCGGCCTATCTTTGGGATTCTGATTAACATTAAATATCCACGCCACGCCTTTATGGACTCGTGAACCGAGCCGAGCAGATAACAGTCATCACCGCCCTATTCCTTGTACTCGTCACAACGACCGCTGCTTATCTCCATCAGACCGATCCTCGGACACAGGAAAGTATCTTATTATTCAACATCAGACAAGAGCTAAACCCACCGGCTTCATCTGAATTTCTCGGCATCAAACAGTATGATCTCCTCGACCACTCAATAACCGTCTACACGTGGAGACAGGAAAACACGCTCTATGAAGCCCAGATAGACGAGCAGGGAAACATCATCAAAGCCACAACCTACCAGCACAACACAAACGAAACCCAGATCACGATGACGCCAGCCCTCGCAGAGACACTAGCACAACAGAAACTCATAACAGAGTCACAGTATCCACCAGGTCACCCCAACCTCTCCGAGCCTACATTTGAGTACTACACATACCGGCCAAAGGGGCCTAACTGGGTCGTAAAATGGAGACTGCGCTCGGGTAACTTCACGATCTTCAACGTGGATTTCAAGGTCATTGTCTATACGGAAACTGGCGAGACTAGTGTGGATTATAACGAATTCAATGAGGTAACTGAGATACCCGAATTCGCTACCCCTACAGTCAGTTCCGAGGAAGCTCAGCAGCTAGCTGCAAACTACTTCAAAGAATACATGGAGTATGCAACAGCTGAATCAACAAGGGTTCACGGTATCTGGATATCTCCACCTGACGATTTCTTTATTCGACCCCCATACCGCCTCTACTGGAGTGTCTCGGTCCAAGGGATGGGATTACTAGGCGGAGTTCCCACGAGTATTTCTCCTGTTTTCCTTATCGATGCATATACCGGTGAATTGCTTTCAAGTTACCATATAAGCGTAGGCTGGGATGCCATCAACTGGAAGAGCAGGTCTTACCCTTACTATGGCTCCACGTACCCGAAAATAATTGACAACACGCCACAGGGATACGATTTCCCCCTCTCAGTTGAGATCGTCATGAAACAGTTATCTAACCACTCCGCGTTATACAGAAGCAACATAAATGGTACTTTCCGAATCAGAGTATACGACGAAACAAGCATCTCCAACAGTTTAAGCTGGGATACCATCATCCTAGAAATCTATGAAAATAAACCCGTAATGGCGTCATACTGGTCAGCTTCCCGCAACTGGATAAAGACAGGGCTCATAGAACCCCTAGACAACATCCAGTCCCTCATCAACGCAGATGGTTCAATCGACGGACTATTCATAGTAGTCGATCCCATCACAGGAGAATTAATCCACTTTTATAACAGCACCAGCGTAACCTCCCCAGCAAACACGTTAAACATAACCAGAGAACAAGCCGTCGACATCACCGCCACAAGCCCCATCACCGACCCGAGAAACAAGATAATCGCACCCGAAAACCTCGTGCTAGTCGAGCCCCGCATAATCAAGCCGGACCTGATCAGCCAGCCCGCCTACACCGGAGACTACAGCCTCTTCTACATAGAAGAAGGCAACCAATCTATGCCCCGGATCTACTGGCTAATAGAATATGAATCCTCCCCGGAAGCACATGGAGGCTACACTGGAACATACCTCGTAGACGCGGAAACCGGGCAACTAGCCCTTGCCCTAGAAGACTAGCCTAGGTACCGCATCTCCCAGCGGCAGAACAGCCTATGCTTCAGTTCACAGTCGCTGCACTGGGTGTCGTAATCCCACGTGCAGAGCTCATGCGGGTTGACGCCCATGAGTCAAAGCGGGTTAGAGATGGAGAAGGCGTTTTCGCTTAGGGCGTGAACTTGCCGCCGTCCGTGAAGACCCTCATCAGCTCAGCGTAGAGGTAGTTGAACCCCTCGTTGGTGACCGAGGACACCGGAACGGGAGCGAACTCCACGCCTAGGCGGCCTATGACCTCCATCATGTCCTGGCTGAGGAGCCTGTTCATGCCGGTGAGCCGGGCGTCTATTGCCGCCTCCAGCAGGTAAGCGTCCTCGGCCCAGCTAACTATCTCCTCCACCTCCGCCTCCTCCAGGAGGTCGGTCTTGCTGATGACCTGGAACTGGGGCAGCAGGAACCGGGTGTTGATGGCCGACGCCAGGAACATGTTCATCACGTAGTTCAGGGGGTCCCTGCAGAAGACACCGTCAAAGATGTAGATGACCCCCTTCTGGTAGTCAGTGAGCTCCCGGGCTATCTGAGCGCCTATGTCGCGGAACGCGAAGAGCTCCATCTGGCCCGGGGTGTCCACGATGCATATGTCTGGGGTGAAGTCCTCTATGTCGCTGCTCAGGTCCTGCACGATGCCTGCCATCATGTCGTGGGCCAGCATGAGGCCGCCGTTGGGGCCGAGCCCGTAGTTCTCCATGAGCTCCTCGACCTTGATGTACTCCCGGACGTCCACGTTGGCCGCGTAGGGCAGTATTATGCTCCCCGGGTCCAGGTTTACAGCCATGACGTCCTCCCTGTGATACTCGAGGAACCTGGTGAACTTGGCTGTGAAAGTGGACTTTCCGCACCCGGCGGTGCCCAGTACGAAGACTAGGTTCAAGCCTCGGTGAACTCCCTGAACCTTCTATACGCCTCGGGGAGGCTGTACCGCCTCGGCGGCCTCTTGAAGCCGTAGGCACAGACGGGCTCCACGGCGCCGCCGACGCCCCTGTCCATCGCGACCTTGAGGCCGCGCACGCAGTCTATGAGCACGGCTCCCGCGTTGGGGGCGTCCTCGGTGCTGAGCTTCACGTCCATGGTGAACTTGGCGCCGCCGAAGTAGCTTCCCTTCACGTAGAAGAAGCTGTCCCTGCCGTTGACTAGGAAGTCCACGAAGTCGGCCGACCCAGAGACCAGTGGGAAGTCGTACCCCACGGCGCTCTTCACCGCCTCGGTCTTTATCTTCCGCTTGATGTCCCGGCTCTTCTCCAGGGTGTTGATGGACTCGCTGCCGCCGCCGACGTCGAGCTGGTAGCTCTCATCGACCCGGACCCCCCTGCTGTCAAGGAACTCGAGGAGGCCGACGTGGAACGACGTCGCGCCCATCTGGCTCATGAGGTCGTCTCCGGCCAGCGGCAGCCCCTCGCGCCTGAAAGACGAGACGATGCTCAGGTCGTTCACGACGCCCAGCGGAGTGGCGTTGAGGAACCCGCAGCCGGCCTCCAGCGCCGCCTCGGCGTAGACCCTGCTGGCCTTGTCGCTGCCTCCCGAGATGAGGTTCACCAGCACGTCTGCCTCCGCCTCCCGGAGCGCCGCCGCCACGTCCACCGGCTCGGCGTCTGCGACCACGATCTTGCTCATGGTCTCGGGGCCGAACGTGTCCGGCGCCGGTCCCATCTTCACCTCGACGCCTTGTACCCCAACGTCCATGAACTTCGGCGCCTTGTTGGGCTCGGCGTATATGGCCTCGGAGAGGTCCCTCCCTATCTTGTTACTGTCGATGTCGAACGCGGCGACGACCCTTATCTCGCCGACGCCGTAGCCCCCGATCACCGGGTTGAGCAGCCCCAGCTTACTCCCGTTGGTTCTGTAGTACTCGAGTCCCTGTAGCAGAGCTGAGCAGCAGTTGCCCACCCCCGCCACCGCCACACGTATCTCACCCAACTCTTTTCACCATATCACCTAGAAACACAGGCAACACCTATACAAGGTTAACGTTTACCGGTGCGATGGGCTAGCGCTTCCTCGGGTACGCGATCCTGCTGTGCCTAAGCCCCAGCTTGACCACCAACTCAGCCATCTTAAGGGAGACCTCTGCGCCGTCCAGTATGGGGACACCTAGGCTCTCCCTGAACCTCTTGCCCAAACCCCACAGCGCCAGGCAGCCTAGGACGAAGACGTCTCCCTCCCGCCTCTCGATCCTCTCGGTGATCTCCTCCCGTAACGCTTCCACCGTCCTGTCGAGGTCCTTCCTCATCTCCAGCACAGGTATCTCGGGGACGACTCTGCACGGTTTTCTCCCAAGTACCATCGACAGCGCCGACATGGACTCGCCGGGGCCGATGACAGGCATGTCCACAAGCTCCCTGGCGGCCGCGAGAGCCGGGTCACCGCCGCACCAGATGATGGCAGCGTCGACACCGTCACGCTCAGCCTCTTTGACCAGCCTCAAGACGTCGGGTCCCGCGAGCACCGCGTCAGCCTCCGACTCAATCGCAGGAGGACCCACCTCCACCTGAACCGCCTCGACCTCAGTGCCAGGGTCCGCTATCTCCCTAAGATAGCTCAGACGCTCCTCGACCCCCTCCCCTGTGAGCCCTGTGATGGGTATGATAAGCCTTATCCGCATAACAACCAGTGAACACTCGTCTCAGAACGAAAAAAGTCTTCCCAGTCTAGGCTCTAAGTTTTATAAAAAGAAGAGAATTCAGGTTTCTGACGTTTTTTAAAAATCATAACACATCTCAAAAGGAATTGTGGCGTAATAATTTGGAAAATGAATGGCTTCTAGAATGCACGCGAGTAGCCGTTTTACTGGCCTAGGGGCTTCGTCATGACGAGCCCGTCCTCGTCCCCATAGTAGCCTTCGACCTTCCTGAGGTAAACGTAGCCTCTACGGCTGTAGAGCCTCTGGGCGTCCACGTTGGACTCCCTCACCTCGAGATAAGCCGCCTTGACGCCCAGCCTAAGGAACCTGGCCTCAAGCTCATCCATCAGCATGGTCCCTACGCCTCTGTCCCGGTGCCGGGAGTCGACGGCGACGTTCATGACGTGTCCCACCTTCCTGCCGTTTCCCCTCCCATTCAACTCTCCCACGGTGTAGCCCACCAACTTCTCCCCAATGGTAGCCACGATGAAGAGCTCGGGGTTCATGTTAGCCATGAGCCTGAAGAAGTTCATCGACCACGGCGTCGGGTAGCTACTCCGCTCGATCCAATGGATCGCCTCTAGGTCACCTTCCCTGAGCCCCCGAAGCCTGATTTCCTGCACTACCTGATCACTTTCTGGCTGGTGGACTTGAACATCTGATATATGCCGCCGAAGGCAAACGCCAAACCCCGTAATAAGTCTAACACCGTGTAGGCTAGGAGCTTCCATAGCTTCCCGGTGCTGACGCTTACCGGCAGGTAGTAGAGCATGATGACAACCATGAAGAGGCCCAGGGAGCCGAGGCCGAGGTTCAGGGGCAAAGGGTGCCTGATCCTCAGCCAGAGGTACATCATGAAAAGGAAGAAGACCAGCATGCCTGTCATGAATATCAGGTATGACGAGAACCAGTATGCCAGGTTACTCGTTCTTTTATGGATGAAGAGCAAGGTTCCTCCCCTACCGTAGTTGAAGTGCTGCTTCATGAGGCCCCCCAGCGTGGACCTGTGCTGGTGGAGGACGTTCACGTCGGGGTCGAGCACGATCCTGAAGCCCTTGAAGCCCAACTCCTCGACGGGCTCGAGGTCGTCGAAACCGTAGATTATGTTCTCGTCGAAGAAGTCGACTCGCGCCAGGGCGCTTCGCCTGAACGCCATGTTGGCGCCCGCCGGGAACTGGAGCAGCCTGAGGTCGGTGCCCTCTATCCTAAAGTGGAAGCCCGGGGTCACCTGGAAGAAGGTCTCGTCCATGTAGTTGCTCAAGGGTTCGTTCTTGTTGTACCCCTTCAAGGTCCCCCCGACGAAGCCTACGCCCGGGTCCTGAAAGTTCGCTACTATGGCTTTTGCCCAGTTCGGTGAGACGACGCAGTCGCCGTCGGTGTAGGCGATGATCTCTCCCGTGCTGTACTTGATCCCCGTGTTCCTGGCCGCGTTGAGCCCCTTCCCCTCCTGCCGAACGAGCCTTACAGGGTACTCCTCGACGATCTCCTTAGTACCGTCCTTTGAGTCGCCGTCGACGACGATTATCTCCAGCTCATCCTCGTCGTAGTCGAGGCTCATGAGGGACTCCATGAGGTCCCTAACCGTCTTCGCCATGTTCAAGACCGGCACGATGACGCTGATAGATAACCCCTCGCCGGCCTGAGCCATGGTATCCATATTTTTTGTCGCGATATAAGACCAGCGTTATGCCTCAACGAATCTGACGCTATCCCTCAGGCTGAACTCCCATACGCCCCGGTTCTTGTGGTATCTGTTGCCGTATAGGGTCACGTCTTTACCGAGTATGGATGACAGTATGGCCACGTGGAGCCTGTCGGTGTAGACCGTCTCCGCGTTGGCCACCCAGGACACGAAGTCCGTCAACGAACCCTCCATAGATATGTCCCTCGTAACGGGGTTATCGCATGCTCCCTCTATCTCTCGGAGCAGCTTCTCCGAGACCGTGGACTCTCTGTCCCGCCGCATGGCGACCAGCTGATAGCGGCCTTCTCTGGGCTCTGTGAACTCTCCTAGGTCGTCTGGTGCCAAGTACAGCGCCAGCTCGGGTGACACCTTCAACTGCACGCTGGGGGGCAGCCCCTGCTCGGTGAGGTGGTCGTAGCTGTAGCGTTCACGGCAGAAAAGCGTCGCCTCGCGACCGTCCATGAAATAGTCGGCGATCCTGGTGCGTGCGAAGACATAGCTCTGGGGGCCTACGGCTATGGGCGCCTCGGTTTGCCTCAATGCAGCCCTGAGCAGCGTGGGGCCGTACCACACGTCGTTCATGTAGCCGCCGCCCTCGAACAGAACAAGACCCACGTCCTCAGGTACATCCAGCAGCCTGAAACCCGCGTCGATCCCCATCCTCCAGAAAAGGATGTTTATGAGGTATTTTCCGCCGATCACAGGGTTACGGCGGTACATGTGCTCGAGGTTGAGGGAAGTGTAGTCGTAGCCGTGTTCCTCGAGTTTCTTGACTAGCCCCATGTGGATCAGCGTGTCGCCGTGGTTCCCGCCCGGAGTTATGGTGACAGTCTTCCTGTTCCTGTTCTCCCTGAGGAACTCCGTGAAGGCGTCCATCTGGCTTTGATCAAGGCTTCAGTGTATTTCCCTGTTGCTCTCAACCTATTTATGGCTGAGGAGGGGGGTAACTGTGGGGCTGATGTTGAGGCGCGGCAGGTGGGGCGTCGCGTTCACGGCGCTTGGCGCGGTAATCTTCTTGGCGTACCTAGCCTACACGAACCCCTTCAAGTTTCTCGCCGAGGAGGGGCGGTTCGACCCGCTCCTGTTCGGCTCCGCGGTGCTGCTGAACTGGGTGGGTCTCCTCTTCCTCGCCTCGTCGTGGCATATTCTTCTCAGGGTGCTTCAGGTGAGGATCAGCCTGTGGCGCTCAGTCCAGATGACCTTCGTGAGCATGTTCGTGGTCTGGGTGCTCCCCGTCCCTTCCGGCGTCGAGATAATCAGGGCTTACCTGGTGCGGGATGAGGAGGGCAGCAACCTGGGCAAGGCCGTGAGCTCCGTCATCGTGAACAAGGTCTACTACTTCATCAGCTTCGGCGTCCTCATAACCCTCGCTACCGCGGTCTCGTTATTTGGTGGCGACGGCATCCCAGTTCAGCCATTGATGATCTGGGTCGTGGTGCTCTACGCCCTCGCCAACACCCTCGTCTTCGGCTTGGTTCTGACGCCTGGGCGCCTGCGGCGGCTCTACGAGGGTAGCCCGGGATGGGTGCGGCGGAACCTCCTCGACAGGATATACAACCCCGAGATGGGGTTGGGTGGCTTCCCAGTGTTCGTGGATGAGATAGGTAAGGCCATGGAGAGTCTCCGGGGGCGGCCCCTCGAGAACCTTCTCTCCCTCCTCATGGTGGGGTTCCACTGGAGCACCGGCGCAGTGACGGCGTACCTCGTCGCCGTGTCCCTGGGCCAACGCGTCAGCTTCTGGGTCGTTGTGCTCATCTACGCGGTCATCGAGTTCATCCAGCAGCTGAACATAGTCATCCCCAGCGGCCTCGGCGTGGTTGACGCGGGGCTCACGGGGGCCTTCACCGTGGTAGGGGTGCCCCTCGGGGCCGCGTCGGCCATAAGCCTGCTGACCCGTCTCGCCACCTACTGGTTCGAGCTGGTTCTCTGCGGGGCGGTGAGCCTCCACTTCGGATACAGGGAGGCTCTGGAGGGCTTCGAGGGGGTGCGATAGCTTTTTATCTAACTACTGTGCTGTATCGCTAGTGATATAGATGGAGTTCACGCTTCAGATGGCTGAACAGGTCCTCCTGTACGTCGCCACATACCTCATCGGGATGGCCTTCGCCGGCAGCTTCCTAGGCCGAAGATGGATGGGAACCGTAGACGTCTTCCTGCACAGGACCTTCAAGCTGGATGTCACCATCGGCAAGTACCTCTACTGGAAGCACTTCTGCTGCATACCCAACCCGCCCAAGCCCAAGAACCTGAGGAAGCCCACAGGCCTCGCGGGTATGCTCTTCACAAGGTTCATAGAGTAGCGCAGCCGACCGGAAACATAAAAAAGCATCACGGGGGTCAAACAAGCATGCTCCGACTCGGGGTCATCGGCTGCGGCCGCGTCACCACCATGTTTCACCTCAGAGCCATCAGGGACGTCAGGGAGGTCGAGGTCGCAGCCGTAGCCGACGTCAACGAGGAGCGGACGCGAACAGTGGCAGACGAGTGGAATACGAAGGGATACACCGACTACCACGAGCTTCTCGGAGACCCGGGGATCGACGCTGTAGTCATCAACACGCCACCAAGGTTCCACGAGGAGATGGTTCTTGACGCCTTGGGCAACGGAAAGCACGTCCTCTGCGAGAAGCCGCTGTCGGAGACGGTTGAGGGATGCATGAAGATAAAGGAGGCCCAGCTTGAATCGGGGCTCGCGGTGCTCCCCGCCCACAACTATGCCTTCACGCCGTGCCTGACGCGCCTCATCGACCTCGTGGACTCGGGCACCGTAGGGGGTGTGAGAAAACTGACCCTGGTCTTCGAGAACAACCTCAAGACGTACAGGTCCCAGACCGACTTCAGGATCACCACGGGTAACAGCGCTGTCGAGGACATGCTGCCGCATATACTCAGCGTGTCGGCGCCAGTCGCAGGGAACGCGGTGGATGTGAAGGAGCTGCGATGGTGGTGCGAGAACTACGAGGTCTGCGACAACATGGAGATCACCCTCGTGACCGATCGGGGGGTTGACCTGGAGTGCAGCCTGAGCTGGACCAAACTGGTCCCCAGGTTCAGCGTCGAGGTCCACGGGTACGAGGGTCGCCTCAAGGCGGACCTGATGATGAAACCCTACCAGGTCTCTCTGGAGAAGCGGGGGAAGAAGAAGGTCTACAGGGATCGTTGGCTGAGCTGGTACCTCGACCTCGTCAGGTTCAAGCACCCCAGCTTCAGGAACCAGTACGTCCACTTCGACCGCGTGGTCCGCGGCCTGGAGGCGCCCAAGATCACGGTGGACGACGAGGCCCATAT
Organism: uncultured Candidatus Bathyarchaeia archaeon; assembly: GCA_964499305.1. GTDB lineage: Archaea > Thermoproteota > Bathyarchaeia > TCS64 > TCS64 > RBG-16-57-9. The sequence goes on from CAZCKR010000005.1 coordinate 14,008, forward strand.
CCTCGGGGTTATAGAGAAGATATCCGATATGATGTAGGGGGCGACGGGTTGAGCAGGGTCTCTGTGGTTCGCGCCGGCGGCGACATCCCCGCAGCTGTTCGGCGCAGCGTAGAGCTATTAGACGCGCCTCTGCCCCGTGGCGTCGACGCCGTTGTCAAGCCCAACATCTGCAACGCCAAGAACCCGGACGGCATGGTGATCACCGACTTCAGGGTGATCGAGGCGGTCGTAGGCCTCCTCAAGGACAGGGGCTGCGACGTCACAGTGGTGGAGTCAGACAACATCTCGGGCACGGCGGACGCTAGGGCCGAGAGGTCCGGCCTGCTGGCGCTCCTCGACGAGCTCGACGTACAGTGGCTTAACCTGAGCCGCGACGACTACGAGGAGCACGAGGTAGCGGGGACGGTCCTCAGGATGCCCAGGACCGTCATGGAGGCCGAGTTCTTCGTCAACCTCCCCAAGATGAAGACCTGCGCCCACACCCTGGTGACCCTAGGCATAAAGAACCTCTACGGCGTCTTCCAGAGGAGAGAGAAGGGCAGGCTCCACAGGCACCTGGATGAGATACTCCCCTACCTGGCTGAGGCCGTCAGAAACGACCTGGTGGTGGTGGACGGCTTGACCTGCATGGAGGGGAACGGGCCGGTCGTCGGGAGCCCCGTCTGCCTCGACGTGGTCGTGGCAGGCGTAGACATCGTCTCCGTGGACTCGTTGTGCAGCAGCCTCATGGGGTTCGATCCCGCCGAGATACCGCACATCGCGTCGTCTGCAGGGCGTGCGCCCGGCATGGTGGACGTTGAACGGATTGAGGTGGTGGGGGAAGATTGGACACGGCTTGTCCACGAGTTCGAGCCCCCGTACAGCCTCAAGGCCACCTTGAAGAGCCTGCGCGCCATCAAGGACATATACCTGACAAGGTGACCAGGGGATCCGCTCAACCCAGTCCACGGTAAACGATATATTTCTTTGCGGCACCCTGACAGGGGATGAATAGGGCCATCAAGGTGCTTCTGCTCTCCGTGTTCGTGGCGATGCTGGGTCTCGGCATCGTCAGCCCCATCATGCCGCTGTACGCCGAGAGCCTGGGCGCCACCTACACCCAGGTAGGGCTGCTGAGCTCGGCGTGGAGCATATCCAGGCTCATATTCAGCGCCCCCGCGGGGAGGCTGAGCGACTCAACGAGCAAGAAGAAGGTGATCGTCGCCGGGCTTCTCTCCTACGCGGTGGTCAGCCTCATGTACGTGTTTGCTTGGGACTTCAACTCGCTCCTCTCATTCAGGTTCATCCACGGCCTGGGCTCCGCCATGACCATGCCCATCGCCATGGCGTACGCCGCGGAGCTGTCGCCCGAGGGCGAGGAGGGACGCTACATGGGCACCATGAACTTCGCCATGTTCGGCGGCATGGGGTTCGGGCCTCTCCTCGGCGGCAGCCTCACTGACATGTTCAGCATGAGCGCACCCTTCTACTTCATGAGCGGCCTCACCGCCCTAAGCTTGGTGCTCGTGATGCTGTTCCTGCCTGACTTGGGCTCGACGACGTACACATCAGACAAGCCCAAGCCCTCCTTCAGGAGGGTGCTCTCCAACAGGGTCCTGTTGGCCAGCTTCGTGTTCAGGGCTGTGAACGCCCTCGGCCGAGGATCCATCATGGGGTTCCTGACCATCTTCATGACCACGGCGGTCGCAGACGGTGTTCTGGGGCTGTCCGTTACAGAGGGGGGCATCGTGCTCTCCGTGGGCCAGCTCTCCTCGGCTTTTCTCCAGAGGCCGTGCGGCGTTCTGGCGGATCGCCACGACAAGAACAAGTTGATCATGTTGGGGGGGCCTGGTGGCGGTCGTCGGCATGGCCTCGTTCCCGTTCGCCCATAGCTTCTGGCAGGTGCTGGGCGCCAGGCTCCTGTTCTCGGCTGGAAGCGCGTTGATGACGCCGGCCATCACCGCGATAGCGGCCATCGAGGGGCGCAGCTTGGGTATAGATACCACCATGAGCGTCTTGCAGAGCGCCATGAGCCTGGGGATGATGGCTGGGCCGCTCCTTTCAGGAGTATTCGCCGACATGTTCAGCCTGAAGCCTGTGTTCTGGTTGGGCTCGGCCATCTCCCTGCTCGGTCTGGGGCTGTTCGTGGTTCTCCAGCCTAGAGCCGACACTAAACAGGTGGCCTTGTAGCCTCCCTCCGCTCAGGGACGGCTGACGTTCGTCCCTTGTCGTAGGGGTCTTCGTTCACTGTCGAGCAGCTTTAAATACGGTGTAGGCATGTTTGATCGATACGATTTCGATAGTGATCACCCTTGAAGACAGCTAGACAGGTCGGCATCGTGGGGTACGGCGCCTACGTCCCCATTTACCGGCTGGAGGCCTCCGAGGTGAACCGGGTCTGGGGGGGAGACGGTGCCCCGGTGGAGGAGAAATCCGTGGTGGCGCCAGACGAGGACACGGTGACCATCTCGGTGGAGGCGGCGAAGCAGGCCGTGAGGCGCTCCGGCATAGACCCATCCGAGATAGGCGCCGTCTACGTGGGCACCGAGTCCAAGCCCTACGCGGTCAAGCCGAGCGGCACCATAGTGGCCGAGGCCATCGGCGCCACCCCGAGCGTGTCCACCGCTGACTACGAGTTCGCGTGCAAGGCGGGCACCGAGGCCATGCAGAACTGCATCGGCCTGGTCGGCAGCGGTATGCAAAGGTACGCCATGGCGATAGGGGCGGACACCGCCCAGGGGAGGCCGGCGGACGCGCTTGAGTACACCGCGTCGTGCGGCGGAGCCGCGTTCATCTTCGCGGACCGTAGCGCCGACACAGTCGCCTACCTTGAGGCCTCATACAGCTATGTGACCGATACGCCGGACTTCTGGAGGCGGGCCAAGGAGATGTACCCGAGGCACGGGAGCAGGTTCACGGGCGAACCCGCATACTTCAAACACATCCAGGGTGCGGCCAAAGGGTTGCTGGCGGAGACAGGTTACAAGCCCGAGGACTTCAACTGGGCTGTGTTCCACCAGCCCAACACCAAGTTCCCGATACGTGTGGGTAGGGGGCTCGGTTTCACCATGGATCAGATAGACCCGGGGCTCGTGGCCCCCAAGATCGGGAACACGTACGCCGGAAGCACCCCCGTCGGCCTCGCCGCGACGCTGGACATAGCAGAGCCCGGCGACAAGATATTCGCGGTGAGCTACGGCTCCGGCAGCGGCAGCGACGCCTTCATCTTCACGGTCCAGGAAGCGATAACCGAGAAGCGGGGCGGGCCGAAGGTGGCCAGCTTCATCGACCGCAAGAAGTACGTGGACTACGCCACGTACCTCAGGTTCAGGGGGCAGATCATCCAATGAGGAAGGTAGCGGTAGCTGGTGTCGGCCTCGTAAAAGTCAGCGAGCACTGGGGCAAGCCCATCGGCGCCCTCTTCGCGGATGCCGCGCTTCAGGCGATGAAGGACGCCGGCACAGACGACATAGATGGACTCTATGTGAGCAACATGAGCGGCGCCCTCATGCAGGAACAGCTCAGCATGGGCGCACTCATGGCTGACGCCATAGCCAAGCCTGGGCTCCACGCCGCCAGGGTGGAGGCGGGCTCGGCCAGCGGAGGCGTCGCGTTCCACGAGGCCGTCAAGTCGGTGGCCTCCGGGTACAGCGACTGCGTGCTGGTGGCGGGCGTCGAGAAGATGAGCGACGTCCTCCCAGAGGTCGTCACCAAGAGCCTCGTGATGGAGGAGGAGCAGGAGTACTCGGCCTACACTGGGGTCACCAAGCCGGGGCTCAGCGCCATGCTTCACAGGCTCTACATTGACCTCTACGCGGAGCCCAGCGAGGTGGGCATGATGGCTGTTCAGAGCCACGAGAACGCGGTGGGCTGCAGGCACGCCCAGTACCCGTTCAGGATGAGCATCGAACGCGCCATGGACAGCCCCATGGAGGCGGACCCGATACACATGATGGAGTGCGCCGGCATAGGAGACGGGGCCGCCGCCATAGTGCTGGTCCCAGCGGGCACCGAAGGCGTCGAGGTCGCCGCCACGACGGTCGCCACAGATTACTGCAGCCTCCCCATGAGGGAGGACCCGCTATCTCTTGGTGCCGTCAAGAAGGCCGCCGAGAAGGCTTACAAGCTGGCCGCCGTGAAGCCCGGCGACGTCGACCTCGTCGAGGTTCAGGATGACTATACCATTAACGGAGTCCTCAGCCTGGAGAGCCTCGGGCTCGTCGAGCGGGGAAAAGCCGCCAAGCTCGTGGCCGGGGGAGGTGCAGCCAGAGACGGAGAGCTCCCGACCAACACGTTCGGCGGCCTCAAGGCGCGGGGCAACCCGCTGGGCGCCACCGGAGTCTACCAGGTCGCCGAGGTCGCCCTGCAGCTCAGAGGCGCCGCGGGTGACCACCAGGTAGAGGATGCCAAGGTGGGGTTGGCCCAGAACATGGGAGGCCTGGGCTCCACGTGTGCAGTGACCATCCTGAGGAGGCTGGGACGATGAGCGTACCACGCTACTGGAGAGAGGAGGTACCGAGGTACCGGCTGCAGGGCAAGGAGTGCACAGGCTGTGGAGCCAAGTTCTTCCCCGCGCGCCCCGTGTGCACGGAGTGCGGCTCCACCGAGTTCAAGGACCACAAGCTGGCGGAGGCCGGGGAGGTGGTCACGTGGACGGTGATCAGAAACCCTCCCCCAGGCTTCGAGAAGTACAAGCCCTACGTGGTGGCGCTCATCGAGCTGGAGGACGGCATGAGGCTGCTGAGCCAGGTGGTGGACGTGGACCCCGAGGAGGTCCAGGCGGGGATGAGGGTCGAGGCCGTGTTCCGCCGCGTGAAGGAGGACGGCAGCGCTGGCATAATCCAGTACGGCTACAAGTTCAGGCCGGTCGTGGAGTAGCCCCACACTTTTATAATCGCTGCACCCTTTTCTCGCTCTGATAGCGTTGCCTCCACAGACAAGGTACGACATCATATCGGAGATAGCGAAGAGGCGTGGCTTCTTCTGGCCCAGCTTCGAGATATACGGCGGCATGAGCGGATACGTCACCTACGGCGACCTAGGCACCAAGCTGAAGCGTAACATCGAGGCCCTCTGGAAGGAGCACTTCGTGAGGAAGCAGGGTTTCCTTGAGATCGATGACCCCATCATCAACCCCGAGCGTGTCTTCGTGGCGTCGGGGCACCTGCAGAGCTTCAAGGAGTACTCCGCTGAGTGCAACCAGTGCGGCAGGAGCTTCAGGGCCGACCACCTCGTCGAGGACAAGACGGGCATGGAGAACGTGGAGGCCATGGGAGGCGAGGCCATAAAGCGCCTCATGGCGGAGCACAGGATCAGGTGCCCCGTCTGCGGTGGTGAGCTCAAGGAGCCCGTGCTTTTCCTACCCATGTTCAAGACCGAGATAGGGGCAACGGGCGGAGAGGTCGGGTACGCCCGGCCGGAGACCGCCCAGGCCATGTTCCTCAACTACAAGCGTGGCTACCAGCATGCACGCGAGAAGCTGCCCTTCGCCATCGCCCAGAGCAGCAAGGTGATGAGGAACGAGATAAGCCCACGCCGGGGCACGATAAGGGTCCGCGAGTTCACCATCATGGAGCTGGAGCTCTTCTTCGACCCCCAGGACCCGGTGTGCCCAGGGTTCGGCGAGGTCGAGGACGTCGTGATCAAGCTGTTCACCGAGGAGATGGAGGAGAAGGAAGTAAAGAAGCCCCTGGAGATATCCATCGGGGAAGCCGTAGAGAAGGGCCTCATACTCACCGAGTGGCAGGGCTACTTCATGGGCGTCAGCCAGAGGTTCATCACCGCCCTCGGCATGCCCCCGGGGAAGCAGAGGTTCAGGGCCCACCTCCCAGATGAGCGCGCCCACTACAGCGCCCAGACCCATGACCACGAGGTCTACTTCGAGACCTGGGGCTGGATAGAGATCTCGGGCTGCGCCTACAGGACAGACTTCGACCTCCGCAGCCACATGGAGGCGTCCGGCGTCGACATGACGGTGCTAAGGGAGGACGGCACCAGGTACGTGCCCCACGTCGTGGAGCCCAGCTACGGCCTCGACAGGCTCTTCCTCTCCGTCTTGGAGGCCACCTACGAGCGGAAGCAGAAGCGCAACATCTTCCACCTGCCGAGGGAGCTGGCGCCCTACCAGGTCGCCGTCTTCCCGCTGGTCACCAAGGACGGCCTCCCCGAGAAGGCGCGGGAGATACGGGACATGCTCATCGACAAGGGTTTCTGGCTTGTCTACGACGAGGCAGGCAGCATAGGCCGCAGGTACGCCCGGGTCGACGAGATCGGCGTCCCGTTGGCGGTGGCCGTGGACTACGACACGGTGAGCGGCGGCGTCCTCACCATCAGGGACAGGGACACCTGGGAGCAGGTGAGCCTGAGCCTCTCTGAGCTGCCGGGGGTCCTCGAGGCGTACTTCAGGGGAGAGAAGGACTTCCTCGACCTGGGGACCCTGGTCACGCGGGAGTAGCGTTCACACATTTCATCCGTAAACCCTAATATTCAGCTGAAAATAGTTGGCTCACATGAGTTCAAAGAGTTTAGCCGAAGTGGCTGAGGAGTTGATGGGCAGGACTCTGGTCTTCTACATGGCGACGGTGGACGAGCACGGAGTCCCCCACGTCAGGGCAATGGAGAACCTGAGGTGCAGCGAGAAGTTCCCCCACCCCGCGAAGGTCATCGCGGAAAACGAGGCTGATCCGCTTGTCTCCTACATCTCCACAAACACGTCGTCGGTGAAGATCAGGCAGCTAAAAACAAACCCGTCGGTGGCGCTCTACTACTGCGTACCGGAGGAGTACAAGGGCGTCATGCACCAGGGAAAGGCCGAGGTGCTGGGCGACACGGAGTTCAAGAAGAAGCTCTGGGTCGAGGGATGGGAGAAATACTACCCCCAGGGATACACGGACCCGGACTTCACGCTGCTCAGGCTGAAGCCGACGTGCCTCAAGGCGTGGTACGGCTTCCGGGTATACCAGCAGGTCATCGACTAGGATGACCTCGGGCTCTCCCTAGGTGCTGTTGCCTGGGCCTATTGGCTCCATTCTGCCGCCGCCCGCCTTCTCGATCCTGCTCATGTAGTCTGCGAGGAACCCGCTCATCTTCGCCTCGGCCTCATCCACTGTAGGAGCCTCCAGGACGAAGTCCACCTTTATCGTGTGGACCTTGTTCCTGTCCTCGCCCTCCACGGGCGGCGTCGCCGCGTTCTTGATGTATGCATCCGGGTAGTCTCGCTGCATCTCCCTGTAGAGGGGGAAGAACTCCCTCCACACCATGCTCACGTTGTAGGTCCTGGCGAGGAAGACGCTGGTCGCCGTGCTCTCGATCATGGGGGCGATGTGGGCGTCGAACATGCCCCTCATCTCGGAGGGGACGCCTGGGAGAGTGCATATCTTCTTACCCGCTTCCTCGACGCACATCCCCACCGAGAAGCCCACCGGGTTCTGCATAGGGGTGCTGCCCTCCAGCACCCGGGCCATCCGTTCGCCGCGCCTATACGTCGCATCGTCGGTGATGCCCCGCCGCCGGTACACGGCCCTGATCTTCTCGGCCCCCTCCTCGTCTATGGCCGTCCTCCGTCCCAGGGCTTCCCCGATGCTGTCCACCGTGAGGTCGTCCTCGCTTGGGCCTAGGCCGCCGCTGAAGATGATGAAGTGGGCGTCTCGCTTCAAAGCGTCGTGCAGCGCCGCCGCGATGGTCTCCGGCTCGTCGCCGATCATGGTGACGCGCCTAAGCTTGGCGCCCATCTCCGCGACGCGCTGGGCTATCCAGTGGCTGTTGGTGTCAAGTATCCTGCCGTAGAGGAGCTCGTCCCCAGTTACGATGATCTCGACGTTGACGCTGCCCGTGGGCTTCATATCATTGGATGCATGTCCGGCTGCTTATACGCGTTATCCTTACCCTTATATCTCCCCATCAATTGAAGAAAATGGATAACCATGGAGATAGAGAACTGGACCATCGAGAAGGCGCTCGAAGTGGGCGCCGAGATGGAGCTGGAGAGCTACACCCTCTACACCGAGACCGCGGAGAAAGCCACGTACCCCGGCGCAAAGAAGCTGCTCACGGAGCTCGCCGCCGACGAGAAACGGCACCGCGAGTACTTCCTCATGGGGCTCAAGGACCCCAAGAACGTCAAGATGAGGACCCTCAAAGAGGACATCCCGGACCTCAAAGTAACTGACAAGCTGATTAAGGTCCCCCTGGCCCCGCAGGCCGACTATCCCCAGATACTCATCTTCGCGGCCCAGCGGGAGAAGGCGACCCACGACTTCTACGTCCAGATCGCCCGCAGGTTCAGGGACGTCGAGCTGGGGAAGATGTTCAACAACTTCGCCAAGGAGGAGCTACGCCACAAGTACCTCCTGGAGAAGGAGTACGACGACGTGGTCCTCGCCGAGATGTAGCTCGGCCCCAAAACTATTCTATCGTGGCGTGACGCAGCCTCATCGAGTCCACGCTGAGGCCCAGCCTGTTCATGAGCTCGGCGATGATGGAGTCCAGGAATATCATGGTCGTGTCCTCGAACATGGTGCCCATGGGCGCCAGGCTCTCGTGCTGCCCCTTCAGCTGCCTCATGTGGTACTCGTCCTCCGCGGCGATGTCCTCCCGGCCGGGGATGTCGACGACGAGGTCCGACGTCTGGGCCAGCGGCGACTCCTCCTGGCTTGTTACGGCGACCACCTTGGCGTTGAGGCTCTTGGCCATCTGGGCCGCTGCAAGGGGCACCGTGGTCTTGCCGCTCCCGGAGATGACTATGACCATGTCGCCTTCGCCGACGTTGGGGTTGATGGTCTCCCCCAGAACGTAGACCTGGAAGCCCAGGTGCATGAGGCGCATGGCGAACGCCTTGCCCACCAGGCCGCTCCTGCCGGCGCCCACGACGAGCACCTTCTTACCCCGCGTCCTCGTGTCCATCAGGCTATCAAGCAGAGTCTGAACCTCCTCTCCATTTAGGCCGCGGAGGGCCGCTGAGATGCTTTTAATCAGCTCCTCGTAGGCTTGGGCGAAGTACTCCATTTCGTGAGAAAGTGAGTGGGAAGAGTAAATAACAGTTTAGCAGTGCTGTGGAGCTCCTCTACAAACTTCATGGCATCAATGTTCTGATTTATATTATGATTCGATCCAACTCATTCATAGCCTCCGGCGGTGGCCGCGTATATACATTAGACGCTTGAACGAAGGAGACCTTCACAAGGAGTTCCGCACTGGTTTCGAGTCGTTTGACACGGACGAAGACGGTGAACCATTCACCCTTTCCAAGTACCAGCGTAGGGACGAGGAGAAAGGATACGAGACATACGTTCTAACAGACGATGAGGAAATCTGTGGCGTCGTCTCGTTCCAGGTCAGGAGCTTCACGAACCTTCACGACACGCTATACTTGAGCCGGGTGGGCGTCGCAGAGCACCATGGGGGTAAGGGATACGGGGCTAGGCTGATGTCGTTCATACTGGAAACATGCTACGAGAGAGGGGTTGTCATAATGTGCTGTGAGGCCGTCTCTGAGGCTGCACCGTTTTTCGTTGCGCTGGGTTGGGAGGAACTCATGAGCTACGATGACCCTCACTGGGGAGACGGCTGCAAGACGCTGATCTTCAGGGTACCCCGTTAGCCCCTGTCCTGTTTGTCTATGTGCAGGGGCTGCCTCTCCAGCAGCTCTCCCTGCTTCTCCGTCCAGCAGTCGAGGCAGAGGACGCCGTATCGCGGCGTGTTGACCCTGACCTGGTCCTTGTCTATCTCCTTCTCGCAGAGGGCGCAGACGTTATCCTCGGTCTTCAGCTCGGTGATTACCTTGGGGTTCTCCCTGAGGTAGTTCTCTATGAGCCTGCTCTTGGATATCCTGTTCTCCTTGGCGAGGGTGGAGAGGGTTCTGTCCAGCTCCTCTGAGATTGATATGGATATCTTCTGTACCATCCAGACACCCATGCATGGTAGGAAATAGGTAGTATATAAGTAATACGGAGGCTCAGCAGTGGCCCAAGAGCCTCTCCGCCGCCCTGTCCCGGCCGAACACCACGTAGTCCTTGAACCCGAGCGCCTCCGCCTTGGTCTTCTTGCCGTTAGCCACCGACACCATCTCGTCGAAGATGCGGCGCCCCACGCTGTTGAGGCTCTCGCCGCCATCCAGAATAGTGCCCGCGTTGATGTCCATGTTGTCCTCCAGGTTCCCGTAGGTCTTGGGGTTGCCCGTGATCTTGATGACGGGCGCCACTGCGTGGCCCGTGGTGCTGCCTCGTCCGCTGGTGAAGCAGACCACCTGTGCGCCTGCGGCCACCATGTGGGTGACGCTGGGCACGTCCCATCCCGTGCCGTCCTGAAGATACAGGCCCGGCTCGTCTGGGAGGTCGAACCTGTCCCACGTGTTCCAGAGGACGCCCTGTATGGGCTTGGTGCCGCCCTTGCGGATGGCACCGAGGCTCTTCTCCTCGATGGTGGTGAGGCCGCCGTCGATGTTGCCCTTGCTCATGTACCGGCTGTCAACCCCCATGGCGCTGAGCCTCTTCTCCTGCTTCTCGATCATCTCGTAGATGTCCTTGGCCACCTTCTCGGTGACGGCGCGCCTCGCCAATATGTGCTGGGTGCCTATCATCTCCTGGGGCTCGCTGAAGATCACCGTGCCCCCCTCCTCGATTAGCCTGTCCGCGGCCACCCCCACCGCGGGGTTGGCGGCTAAGCCGCTGGTGGCGTCGCTGCCCCCACACTCCACCGCCAGCGTCAGCTCACTCAGGGGGAAACTCTCTCTCCTGAGCTCTCCCACCTCCTGGGCCATGCGCTGAAGGGCCCGCACGCCCTTCTCCATGGACCTTATGGTGCCGCCGTCCTCCTGGATGACTATGCTCTCGATGGGCTTCCCGGTGTCTTTGAGGCCCTCCATGAGTATGTCGTTTGTTAGCACCTCGCAGCCCAGCCCGAAGAGCAGTATGCCAGCCACGTTGGGGTTCCTCCCGGTGCCGACGAGGGCGTTCACCAGCATCTCGTCCGCCCTGCAGCCGTGGTACTGGGTCACCGCGACGGCGCCCTCCACCTGGGTGGCCACCTGTTTCGCAGGCTCGTAGCTGCAGTCGATGGGTGCTATGACGAGCAGGTGGTTCCTTATCCCGACGCCGCCGTCGGGGCGCTCGTAGCCGTAGAACTCGTTCATTTCTCTGCCTCCAGCTCGCTCGTCGGAAGCCTTCCCGACTCTACGTTGTGGGTGTGAACCCACCCACCCACCGCTATTTGTTTCGAGGCCACTCCGATGACCTCGCCGTACTTTATGATCTCTTCTCCTTTGCCGAGATTCCTGAGAGCCAGCTTGTGCCCGAATATGATGCCCTCGACGGGCTTCGCGTCGAGGATGACCTCGCCCATTGGGCTGAGGACCTCGACCTGCTCGCCCTTGGACGCGTCGTCCGTCACGGTGGCGACGTTATCCTTGTCGTCCAGCTGTATCGCCTTCTTCATCTTCAACCCTCCAACGCCTTCCTGGGTATGCAGGAGGTCCCGTCCGGTATAACCGCTACCTTCGAACCCTCACCGTGGTGTTTCTTTAGCTCCTCGATGACCTCGGGCCAGCCCCTGATCCACTGGACTATCTCCTGCTCGTACCTCATCTCGAAGCTCTTCAGAGGATGCGCGCCATAGATGATGAGTCTCTTGCCCCTTGCTAGGCCCCTGCTCCCAGGGCTCCAGAGGCTGGCGCCTGTGTTCTTGCCGTGCCGGTTGAAGAGCCAGTGGTTTATGTCGCCGTCGGGGTCGTCGTTCACAAGCACGATGGTGCCATCCTGCTTGACGCTGTTGTAGGCCGGCCAGAACCCGAGGTAGGGCTCGTTCTCCCTCATGTAGCTGCCCACAACCACTATGTCTGCCTCGGGGCTCTCCGTGGCGTGCCACCTCATCGCCCCAGCCGCCGCCTTCCTCTGGGTCTCAACGAAGTCGCCAGCGTAGAGTTCCAGCGGGTCGCGTCTCAGGTTGAGCACGGTGTCTATCTTGTAGTCGAGCCCCGCCATCCTGGCGGCCTCCTCGGCGTCAAGCCTCATCACGTTGTCGTCGTTGCAGAGGTACCCCGTGGTCTCGTGGGGCGTTAGTCCTGGGCCGAAGCCTCCTATGTTGCCGTGGTTGAATCGGATGGTCTCGACGCCCGCGACGCCTGGGCTTATGAGCTTCCCGCCGCCGCTTAGACCCGTTAGCCTGTGGAAGAGCACGGTGCCGACGCCTATCTTCAGGTCGCACGCCATGACCTCGCTGTTCACGTAGACCGGGCAGCCGCGGCTCGTCTCTCCCAGGTAGTCCAGCATCTCGTAGGGGTTGTGGTTGTAGACCTGGTACTCGGAGACCACGTCGTCGCCCAGCTTCTTCACGAAGTCCCTCCTGCCGTAGGTGCCGTGGGTTCCCGGGGCTATGATGAACCGCACGTTTTCCTTCGGCACGCCCGCCCTGTGTAGCGTGTCAAGGATGTATGGGGTGTACTGGCGGGTCTTGGTGGGCCGTGTCATGTCGTCGAATATGATGACCACCTCCTCGGCCTTCTCCGCGAGCCTGCCGAGCGGCTTCTGGCCCAGGGGGCTGTGGATGGCTGCCTTGATCATATCAGGCGTCATCGCCTTCCCGTCCTCTGCCTCCATCCTGCACCTGTGTACCTTCCACTCGTCCGGGAAGGTGAGTGTCAGGGGCTCATCCTCGTACCAGGAATGATGAGGAATCTCTACTTGCTTCAATGCAAAGCCTCGTTTACTTTTAAAAGGAAGCGTATCGGGTCAATATAACACTCACGTGGGAGCGGGACGCCCCTACGTCGATCAGGCATTTTTCGGGCTTGACTATCTTCCTTTGTTTATTCCGTTGATCATGATGTGTACCGCGATTAAGATCACGAATATCAGCATGCTAGGTATCAATCCGTAGAACAAGGGAACATCCTTCGACCCTGGCTGTCCATCGATGTCAGGGGGACTTGGTTCCTTGGAAACGGATTTTTCTAGTTCAACCGTCAACTCGGACGTCTCACCTTCTAGTACCTGAGATGAAACAGTGCTTGGGTCATAGTTCGTTTTTTCCACGGCAAAGCTGTATTCCCCGGCTAAGATATCCTAGAAAACAGCCTTCCCGTTTGAGTCGGTGTTGCCCGCCAAGCTGGCTTGGCCCAGAGGCTGGAAAACCATCCGAACTATAGCATCTGGTACCGGAGAACCGTCTTTGATTACCATCTCTAGCCAACAGGGTCTATGGACCCTGAAGACGGTGGTCTCTGAGGCGGCGTCGACTTCTTTGGTGCCCCCCACGAGAAGGTGACGCTGTAGTTGCCGTGGGTGTCTCTTGCCTGTCTGTATTCGAACTCTCCGTCGCCGTTTGTGGTAGACTGGCTGTGGTACTTTATCCCGTTTGGATCGATGACTTCTATCTGTACTCGTTCATTTGGTAAGGCGGGGTTCAAGACCCCACTGACCGTGACTTCTTCTCCCACAAATGGTGTTTCCGGCGACACAGAGCAGTCGATCCTGCTGCTGATCTTGGTTACGTTAAACTCCAGTTCCTTGATGCCTGAGTTCTTGATTAACTCGTGTTCTCCCAGGGTCAAGGCGATGTGCCAGACGCCGATGGAGTCTGGGGTGAACTCGTACGCGAAACTGCCTTCGCCGTCCGTTTTCAGATACTCTTCGAAGCTATCTCCATCTGGCCCGGTGAAGACGAGTTGAATATCGTACGTCTCCAGGGGGGCGTGACTATTTCTAATTTAAAAAGGGAAAAACGTCGCCACATGAATCCACGTTCGTCGAATATTCGGCTACCGCATATCGGTAGTCTTATAGTAATGAAAACCTTACTCGATCAGAGATGTCTAGTTTTAAGCTTGAGGGTGTGCTCCCCGCGATCGTCACGCCCTTCGATAAGAACGAGGAGTTCAACGAGCCCGCGTTCAGGAGCCTTGTCGACTGGCTCATCGAGCAGGGGATCACGGGCATAGTGCCGTGCGGCACCACGGGCGAGTTCAGCCTCATGACCCAGGCGGAGAGGGCCAAGGTCATCGAGGTCTGCGTGGATCAGGTGAACGGCAGGGTCCCCGTCATCGCCGGCACCGGCGACACGGCGACCAGGCTGGTGATCGAGGCCACCAGGCACGCCTTGGATGTGGGGGCGGACGCAGCCATCATCGTGAACCCCTACTACATGAAGCCCAAGGGAGGGAAGGGGATCTACGACCACTACGTTAACATCGCTGGGGCCGTGGATATCCCGCTGGTGGTCTACAACATCCCCGTCGCCACCAACCAGTACAT
>CAZCKR010000005.1:28329-36748 GCA_964499305.1 uncultured Candidatus Bathyarchaeia archaeon
AAGCTCGACGAGGCACGCATGGTCCAGCGTAGGCTCCAGAAGTTCACCCGGCACATCGTCGCAACGGGCGCCCTGGGCCCCAAGGTGTGCCTCAACTACATGGGCCACGACGTGGGCATGACCCGGCGGCCCATCGTCCTCGGCGACGTGGTGAGCTGGGAGCTACGGGAGGAGTTCAGAGTGGAACTCGAGAAGCTAGGGCTCCTAGAGAAGAAGCCTGTGAAGTTCATGTTCCCGGAAAAGCCTGTAACGGAGCGGTTCTACAGGGTGGACGTCACGCCAGAGGTCATCAAGGACTTCAGCCTCCTCACGGGTGAGGCCCTCGTCGACCCCGACAGCAACGAGGTGGCCCACATCGACCTCCTCATTGGGACGGTGGACGGCCCGGTGGGGAAGGCGTACGCGGACGCCTTGGCGCGGCCCTCGAAGGGCCGTGAGGCCCTCCAGGTCATCCTTGAGCCCAACTTGGCTGTCAAGCCGCCTACGATAATGGTGCCCACGGTGCCGGTGAAGGGGATGAGGGACGCCAGCCTCGTCTACGGCCCAGCTCAGGAGGCTGTCGCGAAGGCGGTTGTCCAGAGCATAGAGGATGGTATACTGCCGGAGACCGACGAGCTGGTGATGGTTGCCAACGTCTTCGTCCATCCCTCGGCCAGCCGCCGTAAGCGGGTGTACATAAACAACCTGAAGGCCATGAGGCACGCCATAAGGAAGGCCATGGAGGGGCGGCCCACCGTCGAAGAGCTTAAGGAGAACGCGAGGCGGGCCAGGCACCCCTACAGGGAGAGCCTGTAACCTTCATGGAGTCTATGTGTAGCCAGGCTTCATACATGAAATTTATTTAAGGTGTGCTGTGTGGTTTGACCGAAGGAATACGACGGCAGTGCCAATCCATAGTGAGTTGGCTTAAACTCCTTAACCTATTTTTCCTTCCGCTGTCGCTTTGCTCCTTGCGGTGGACTTCTTTATTTACAAGGATAAGGGGCTCATCAAGGTGTTGATGATAAACCTGAGGCCCTCCTCCCTGTGGACAGATCTCCTCGTCGTGGTGAGCTACCTCGGCTTCAGCTACGTGCTCTTCCGCCTCCAGAGAGACTCCGCGAAGGAGCAGAAGATAGTCGACGAGGAAGCCACCCACGCTGGACCCCGGCATCCTGTACCTAAGCCAAACCAATATGGCCATGACGAACGCCACGCCAGCCGACATCAACAAAATGAAGTTGAAAGTAACATCCATCACTGGGTCTCCGTGGCCGCGTGCGCTTCCTCCGCCTGCCCTGAAGATTCAATTATAATAGAATTTATGGAGTCGGGTTCTGGTATAGCCCCGAAGCCATTCTTGCCGTTGGGGAGCACTTTGATTATATTCTAATGCCGACAGAGTTCATACGACATGAAGGTAACCCACGAAGGCTCCATGAAGATATACCGGGGGATGGCTGAGAACCCGCCGGAGACCCCCGTAGTGCCCATGAAGCCACGTCGCGAGAGCCTCTACGGAGTGGGAGACAGGAGCCAGATCGCCCTCGTGAAGACGAGGGACCGTGTCTCAGGCATCCTGGAGGCGCTGCGGCTCCTCGGAGGCCTTGAACGGCTAGTCGAGGGCGTCGACGGAGAGATAATAATAAAGCCCAACTGCAACACAGACGACCCGTACCCACGGGACACCCACCCGGAGACGGTGAGGGCGATAGCCGAGGCCCTCATCACCGCTGGGGCTGATCCAGGCCAGGTAGTCGTCGGCGACATGTCGGGGAGGTTCCGCGGCCTACCCACGCGGGCAACGGTGGAGAACCTGGGCATCAAGGCGGTGGCGGAGGAGCTGGGCCTGGGCCTCGCGTACTTCGAGGAGGAGGACTGGGTGCGTGTGCAGCCGCCAAACGCCGAGTATTGGCCGGACGGGATCACCATACCCAAGCGGATATACGAGGCGGAACGGGTGGTTTTCACGCCCATACTGAGGAGCCACTCGACGGCCACGTTCACCTGCGCCATGAAGCTGGGTGTGGGCCTCATCGACGCGAACGCCAAGGAATGGCTCCACAACGGGGAGCGGCACGTAGAGAAGCTTCAGGAGATAAACACGGCTTACAGCGTCGACCTCGTGGTCTCCGACGCCATGAAGATGAACACAGGCCACGGCACGGACCCGGGTGACGAGGTGAGCCCAGGCGTGATAATTGCATGCGACAGCATAGTCGCCAACGACGCGGTGGCCGTCGCCCTGATGCGTAGGTACGGCACCGTGAGAGTCAAGGAAATCCCCGTATGGGAGCACGCCCAGTTCAGGGAGGCCGCGAGGCTTGGCTTGGGGAGCCCCGGCCTAGTCCGTATGGCGTTGAAGACGTCTAACCTCGCCGGCGACCCCTCGTTCGACGAGCTGGTCGACGAGATAAGGGCTGAGGTGGGCTAGTAGATCAGCTCCTTCCACCCGCCGTTGGGGGTCTGGTACCTCACTTTCTTGGGCCAGTCGATGGGCGTGTAGACGGCCTGCATGAGCTTGCCTCTCCACCTCTCGTAGGCGGCCTGCTCTCCGCCGCTCCGCAGCGTCTCGGCGAGGGCTCTTGTGCTCAGCCTCTGCCCCGATACGCCGTCCCCCCTCTGGAGGGCTAGAAACGTCCAAGCGTCCCCGAAGCACTCGACCATGGAGTGGTCGTCCGCGTAGAGCCGCCTTGCCTCCTCGGGCATGCCTTTGGCCTGCTGTAGTGTCATCTCTGTGGGTTTGAGCCTCAGCTCCTCCGGCGCCGAGACGTTGAGGCTGTTAACCGCAACGTTGTGGGGCCTGAGCTCCAGGGCGAGGCACTGGGTGAGGCCCTCGAGGCCGTACTTGCTGGGGCAGTAAGCCGACTCGGCGACGAACCCCACCTGGGCTGACCTGCTGCTTATGTTTATGACGCTGCCGCCGCCCCTCTCCTTCATGGAGGGGAGGAACGCCTTGGTGAGGGCGAAGGGGGCCCTGAGGTTTACGGCCATAACCTTGTCCCAGTGCAGCATGGTGGTCTCCTCGAAGGTGAGCCACGGGCTCGTGGCGGCGTTGTTCACCAGGACGTCCAGCCCGCCGTATACGTCGAGGGTACTCTCGACGACTCTGCTTATTCCCTCGTCGGTGGATATGTCCGCCGGCACCGTGAGCACGTCGCCGCCCTCCGCCTTCATCGACTCCTCGGCCGACGCCAGCTCGTCGACGCTTCGGGCTACAGAGACCAAGCTGGCGCCCTCACGTGCATATGCCATCGCCATGGCCCTACCGAAGCCACGCCCCGAGCCTGTCACCAGGACCACCATGTCCTTGAGTCTGCCCATGGGGGACCATTGTCGCGCTGGGCATAAAAGCCATATTCGCATGAGCCGCAGTGAACACAGGTTTGCGATATGAGTGACGTTCTTAAGGTTCAGGACCTTGAGGCGGGGCCAGGCGAGAAGGTGCAGGGTTACCTAAGCATAGCCGAGAAGCCCGCCGGTAGGCACAGTATCCCCGTCATGCTTGTGAACGGCGTTGGCAACGGCCCCACGGTGGTGATAAACGGCGGCGAGCACGGCTCAGAGTACAACGGCCCCGCCGGTGTGCTGGAGCTCATGAAGACCCTGGAGCCGGGGGAAGTCGACGGCAAGGTCATACTGGTGCCCATAGTGAATACCCTGGCCTTTGAGGCCAGGTGGATGCACGGCAACCCCGTCGACTACAGGGACCTCACGGGCTGCTACGTGGAGGAGATACCCCGCGGCGGCTCGGGGCCGCCCAAGATCACGTACTACGTCACCACCACTTATTACAGGGAGGTGCTGAGCCAGGCGGACTACAGGCTGAACCTCCACGGCGGCGACATCGAGGAGGACCTCCTCACGGGCACCATGTACAGGATGACAGGCGACAGGGAGAAGGACAGGTTCAACTTAGAGCTGTGCAGGGCCTTCGGCTGGGAGTGGATAAGGGAGAGCCTGCCCAGGCCCAACGGCAGCCCCATGAAGTTCCCCGTGACGGTGGGCACAGAGGCTGGGGGCATGGGCCGCTGCCAGAGCGACATCGTGTTGGAGGTTGTCCGAGGCTGCAGGAACGTGTTGATGAAGCTGGGTATGTTGGAGGGGGACCCCGCTGTGCCGCCTAAGGCGAAGGTGTTCAACCCTTACCACCTGTACGCGGAGCACGGCGGCTTCTTCATAAGCAACGTACGGGCGGGCGACATGGTGGAGGAGGGACAGACCCTCGGCGTCATAAAGGACCTCTTCGGGGAGACCCTTGAGGAGATCGTGGTCCCCACAGACGGCGTCATCCACATGGTGACCAGCCCAGCCATCTGGCAGGGCGACGTGGTCTACGAGATAGGCAAAGACATCAGGGAGATCTCCTAGCCAAACCCACCTTGTTCTACGTTTTGAAACGGGTGTTCTAATCCATGGGATTATCTAGACTTACCTACACGTATAGCCAGTGAATAGGATGTCGAGACTAGGTAACCACAGGACTCTGTATGGGATCGTATTTGCTCTTCTTGCCGCAGTGCTGGTGGGCTCCCAGTTACCCTCCGTATCCGACTGGCTCTCAGGGACCACGGCGAAGGAGGATATTCCTGTGCTGAACGACAGCGGCGCCACGGCGTCTTCGGTCGAGGCCACCGTGGAAGCTTGCAACGGCTTCGCCTTCGACCTCTACGGCAGGTACAGCGCCGGCGACGGAAACATACTGTTCTCGCCGTACAGCATCTCGACGGCTCTCTCCATGACCTACGAGGGCGCCAGAGGCGAGACCGCGGAGGAGATGGAGGCGGTGTTCGGCTTCCTAGAGGACCCCTCGGAGCGGCTTCCCTCCGTCGCCGGGATATACAACACGTTGAACGAGGAGGGCCGCGAATACGCGCTCCACACCGTGAACGCGCTGTGGGTTCAGCAGGGCTACCCGGTGCAGGAGGACTACGTCGACGCCATCGTGAGCTACTACGGCGGGGACGTCAACGCCCTGGACTTCGTCGCCGAGCCCGACGAGAGCCGGGTCACCATCAACGAGTGGGTGGAGGAGAGGACAAACGACAGGATCAAAGACCTGTTCCCCAGCGGCTCCATCGACGCCGACGTGAGGCTGGTGCTGACCAACGCCATCTACTTCAAGGGAGACTGGCTCTACATGTTCGACGAGGAGGCGACCAGTGAGGAGGAGTTCCACGTCACCCCGACCACGTCAGTCGAGGTGGACATGATGAGCCTCCGCGAGACCTTCAACTACGCGGAGACCGACGAGCTCCAACTCCTGGAGCTCCCCTACACCGGCGAGGACGTCTCGATGCTCATACTGCTGCCCAAGAGGGGCTACATGGGCGACGTGGAGGCTCAGCTGTCGGCGGAGAGACTCGGTGAATGGGTGGACATGATGGAGGGAGCCACGGTGAACGTCTACCTGCCGAGGTTCACTTTCGAGACCAAGTACTTCATGATGGAGGACCTGGCGGAGATGGGCATGCCCACGGCGTTCACCGACGCCGCGGACTTCAGCGGCATGACCGGGAATAGGGAGCTGTTCATAGACAAGGTCATCCACCAGGCGTTCATAGAGGTGAACGAGGAGGGCACAGAGGCGGCGGCGGCGACGGGGGTCTTGATGAGGCTATCCGCGGCGATGCCAGGTGAGGTTTTCCGGGCGGACCACCCCTTCATATTCCTCATACGGGACATGGACACAGGGGTAATACTGTTCATGGGAAGGATGACCGACCCGAGCTAGTCCCACCTTTTCATGATTTTCTTCTTTCTGCTCCTCTTCTTTATCCCGAAGAACATTGGATGTTCTCTGACGTCCCTGTACACGGGTCTGGGTATGTTGGATCGGGGGAAGTAGATGTCTCCCCCCGGGTCTGGCGACATGGCCGGGTAATTGGGGCGCTTACTTCTCTTCCTGCGGGACATCTGGTCTAGGCATAGGTTTAGGTGAATAAAATCGTTTAATAAAACGGGGAGCCACACGGGTTCCCCTTAGGAAGGAAATTAAAGCTTGAGGAGCTTGGCGGCGTTCTCTCCGAGGATGAGCTCCTTTTCCCTTGGGCTGACGTCGAGCTCCTTGATGCGGGAGACGGCTTTCTCTATGTCCCCTATCTGGTGGGGGTGATCCGTGCCCAGCATCATCTTCTCCACGCCGCTGAAGGACAGGGCCGACATCAGGACGTCGTTGTCGTATATTATGCTGTCCATCCAGACCTTTTTCAGGTAGGTGCTGGGCGGCTCCTGGATGTGGACCTTGCACTCGGGGTACGCGTTGAACCCCGTCTCTATTCGGCCCCTCAGGAACGGGAAGACTCCGCCCACGTGGCTGGCCACCAGCTTGAGCCGGGGGTTCCTCTTCAATGCCCCGCTGAAAACCAGTCTGAGGACGGCTAAGGAGGTGTCCACGCCGAAGCCCATGATGGGGACGAGACGGTAGTCGTCCATCCACTTGGCGTTGATGGGCGAGGTGGGGTGTATGTAGAGGGGCACGTCGAGCTTGACCGCCTTCTCCAGCACCGGCCCGAACTCCTCCGCGTCCAGGGGCTTGCCGTTGACGTTGCTGAGGAGCATGGCGCCCCTGAGCCCCAGCTCGGTGACTGCCCTCTCAAGCTCCTCGACGGCAGCCCCGGGGTCCTGGAGGGGTAGGGTGGCGAGCGCCGTGAACCTGTCGGGGTGGTCGTCGATTATCTCGGCGAACCCGTCGTTGGTGAGCCTGGCTAGCTTGACGCCTCTCTCGGGGGTCTCCCGCTCCACGCCCGGGGTTGTCAGCGTGAGCACCTGCATGTCTATGCCGGTCCTGTCCATGTCCCTGAGCCTGTGCCCTATGTCGATGTGGGGCCCAACCACGACGTTGTAGTCGCCGGTGTAGTGGATGAGGAGCCTGCCCTGGGGGTCCGTGGAGACCGAGGCGTACCCCTTCTCCCTCTTCAGCTCCTCGATGTAGGCGCCGGGGTAGAAGTGATTATGGAAGTCGATAATCAAACGTTTCACCGAGACCCACAGGTATCCAGGGTATTAAAGGGAAACCGGCAGGTGGAGCTGCCCACCTAGTCCCGGAGCTCCGGCATCACCTTCTCGGCGAACAGCCTCAGGGCGCCGAGGTCGCCCTTGGCCAGGGTGGGTATCTGCATTATGAACTCGGAGACCCCGAGGTCCCTGTACATGTTTATCCTGTCGATGCACTCTTCGGGGGTCCCTATGAGGTGGTTCATGTACGCCTCCATGGTCAGCTCGTCGGGCTTGTACTCGGCGACCTCCCGTTTGAGCTCGGCCCTGTCCTCCGAGACGTGGAGTATGTCCCCCATGGACAACGCTATCCGCCGCGGGTCCCTGCCCACCTCCTCGCAGTGCCTCTCCAGGAGCATACGGTACTCGACGTATATCTCCGGGGTGACGTAGACGGCTGGGGGCCAGTTCCAGACGTCGGCGTGCCTGGCCACCACCCTGAGGGTGAGGTCTCGGCCTCTGCCTCCGATGAGTATCGGTGGATACGGCTTCTGGACGGGCTTCGGGTTGCATATAGCTTCTTTAATGCTGTAGTACTTGCCGTCGAAGCTGGGACGCTCCTCGGTCCACATCTTCTTGGCTATCTGCACGGATTCCTCTAGCTGCCTTATCCGGGTCGAAGGCCTGGGGTAGGGGACCCCGTACATGGTGTACTCCTTCTCGTTGTAGCCGGCGCCGATCCCGAAGATGAGTCTGCCCCCGGATATGTTGTCCAGGGTGGCGGCCATCTTGGCGAGCAGGGCCGGCGGCTGCCTGAACGAGCTGCAGAGCGTGAACGTGCCCAGCCTTATCGTCTCGGTCTCGGCGGCGAGGGCGCTGAGAAGGGTCCAGCACTCCAGGTAGGGGACGTCGAGGTCGTACTCGTCCCTCTCCGGGTAAGGCGTGTTGGGCCTCGGCACCACGTGGTCCGATAAGTATATGGCGTCGTAGCCCAGCCTCTCGCACTCCAGGGCGGCCTCCCTCACCATCCCGTAGTCGGTGTACAGCCCAGGCTTGCCGTGGGGCACGGAAACCCCGAACCTCATCCCTTCCCCTCCTCTACGTACTCGTTGAGAAGCTTCTCCGTCCTGTCCACGTTGCATGCATACATGAAGATAAAGAGGGACAGAGTGTAAATAACATCTTCACATGGGCGGCTTACGCAACGAAGGCTACTCAAAAAGATTATACTGATACTAAGGCTAGCTATACCTGATGGAGAAGACAGTCACCCTGAGGGACGGGAGGCGCGTACACATCCGGCCGCTGCACGAGGAGGACGGGGAGGGCCTCCACGGGATGTACCAGTCCATGAGCCCCGACGCCCTCAGGTGGAGCATGGCTCCCTACACAGAGGAGACCATCGACCGCTGGATCGGAAACCTGCCTAACCTGATCTCGTTGGTGGCGGTCCACGACGGCGACATAGTGGGTTACGCCTCCGTCCAGAAGTTCACCCACCCTC
>CAZCKR010000006.1:0-2235 GCA_964499305.1 uncultured Candidatus Bathyarchaeia archaeon
AGCAGCGCCGCCTTGGCGGCTGACCGGATCATGGCGGGGCCGCCTATGTCGATGTTGTCGCCGGCTTTGATGAGGTCGGCTCCCCCGGCGACGACTTCCTCGAAGGGGTAGAGGTTGCAGACCACCAGGTCGATGGGCTTGACGCCGTTCTCCTCCATCCACCTACTGTGGTCGGGGCGGTCTCTGTCGAGGAGGAGGCCGCCGTGGACCTTTGGGTGCAGGGTCTTGACCAGGCCGCCGGGGCTCTCGGGGTGGCCCGTGTAGTCGCTCACCTCCACCAGCCTCTCGTACCCTGTCTCCCTGATGCGTCTGGCAGTGCCCCCGCTAGAGATTATCTCGACGCCGTAGACTGCCAAAGCCTCCACCAGCTCCTCCAGGCCGCTCTTGTCGTAGACGCTTATCAACGCCCTCTCTATCATCGGCTCACCTTATGGGTTAACGCAAAGGCACTGGGGCTATAGCGTTTGCCTTACGCGAGGCTGCAAAATTGCATGAAGAGGGAAACTAGGAGTATGTGGCGTAGACGGGGCTGCACCACGCCATGGAGCCGTCGCACTGGGTCACCTTCACCCAGTAGGGGTTCACGCCCTCCTCGATGCACTCGTCGACGATGGTGAACTCCAGGTCTCTCGGCAGCGGCTTGTCGGTGATCGCCTGTACCTTCACTCGTCTGTTGACGGGTCCGACTTCGATCACCATGGGCTCGTACCCTATATCGGCTGGTCGGAAGGTGAAGCTGACGGGCTTGCTGTAGAAGGTGGCCTCGGCGTCGGGTGGGGCGTCCAGCTTCATTATGACTCCGTCCGGGTCTCCGCCGGTGGTGCTGGTCCACTCCAGCCGCTGGTTGGTTGCCTGTCTCACTCCCTGGTCCAGGTAGTCGAACGCGTATTCGCTGTAAGACAGTATACTGCCTTTGTCGATGCTGAGGCCTCCGTCCCAGTTCACCCGTTTTGGTCTGCTTTTCACGCGGGCGCCCATCCATTCGACCTTTATCAGCCTGTCGTCTCCCTCCGGGGCGGCGAAAGGGTGCCGGTATATCAACTTCGTCCCCCTCATGACCTCCACGGCGTGCAGCGGCTTCGTCCCATATACTTTGACGCTGATGGCTGGAGCCCCCTCCGCCGTGTACTCCTCCCCCATCATATGCCCGTCCACCTTGAAGTCGACTATCATCCTCTCACCGGTGGTTCCGTAAGTCCGCCTCGACCAGAAGGCCTCCCAGAGCGCCTCCTTGGAGAGGCTCTCCGCGTATACCGCCGTGTACCCTCCTTTTGTGGTGAAGTTCTCGGAGGTGAGTGTCAGGCCGGGTCTGCACGTGTGGTCGTCGCTCGTGGCGATGAACCCCACCCTGAGTCCACGGGTCAGGGCCTCCTCCAGGAACCACTCGAAGGTCCCGTGGTGGCTGTGGACCTCTATGAGAGGCACCCTCTCGGGGTCCCAGTAGTCCAGGTTGGCGTGGCGGCCCCCTATGTGGGCCACGGCCATGACGTCCCTCCTTCCCCTGAACTCCTCCCACAGTCTGGTTATCGGGTACCTGTCGGTGTCCTCGTCGCTCCTGTCTTCGATGAGCCAGTGGTCGCTGCGGTGGAGGGGCCCGTCGTCGCCGAGGAAGTAGATGTTGTGGTCTCCCCCGGCGGGGGTGAGGCCGCTCCACTCGTAGCCCAGGAACAGTATGAGCTTTCCCGGCTCGCTGTACCTCCTGGTCTTCTCCTTCACCTCCTCCCAGAGCTCCTTGGTGATCTGGAAGTCGTTGCCCTGCCAGCCGCCGAAGTCCATGTTGGCCACTTCACGTACGAATCGGAAGTACTCGTCCACCGTGCCAGTGCCCACCGTCTGCTTAGTCTGGCCGTGCATGTCCCCCCAGTAGAGCTTGTACCTGGGCTCCTCCTTCAGGATCGTGATGGGGTTGGACTCCGCCGTGTGGCCGTAGCCGTCAACTATCTTCAGGGTCTGCAGCCCCTCGCCGCCGAGGGTCACGCTGAACCGGTGTGCCCCTCTGTCCTCCTCGTCGAACGTGTAAGGCTCCACGTCCAGTCCATCGAAGCTCACGGTTCCCCTGTACCCGTCGCTCCTGTTGCCGTAGCTGTCGAGGGCCCTGACCACCACGTCGAAGGGCGTATCCGAGCCCGCACCCGAGGGAGCCGCCACCTCCATCGTCTCCGCTGGGCCACCTATGATGCTCACGTGAGGCGACTCCTCGATCTCCTCGAACCTGCCGGTGCCGAAGGGGTCGAC
>CAZCKR010000006.1:2335-4002 GCA_964499305.1 uncultured Candidatus Bathyarchaeia archaeon
CTCCTCGTCGCTTACGCTTCTGCGCGCCACCCTTATGCTGCCGCCGTCGTCTATCCCGTACCTGCCTACGTGGTAGACAAGGGTCCACGTCATCATGCCCCCGGCGTAGACATCCGAGTCGGGCTCAATCGTCGCCCATCCAAGCCATAACCTGTTCAAAACCGATACCTGAATAGTTACTCGGCGGCTGCAGATGTAAAACTAACTAAGAAAAAGTGGTTATAGGCTTCTACCGGGGCCGGGGCGCATTATGTCGTGGGGCGCCGCCTCCTGGGCTCCCCGCTCCGTAATGAGGGCGAGCCTAGCCTTCTCCCATATCTCTGGGATAGTCTTCGCGCCTACGTACCCCATGGCCGCCTTGAGGCCGCCCGTGAACTCGCCTAGGATGTCCTTCACGGGGCCTCTGTAGGGCACCCATCCCTCGACGCCCTCGCTTATGGACTTTGACGGCTGGCTGTACCGGTCCTGCGCGTACCTCTTCTTGCGTGCCCTCTCGCTGCCCATGCCGTAGTACTCCTTGTAGTAGCGTCCCTCCATGGCCACGAGCCTGCCAGGGCTCTCCCTGCAGCCCGCGAAGACGTTCCCCATCATGGCGCACGAGGCACCGACGGCCATGGCGACCGCGACGTCGCCGGGGTTCCTCATGCCGCCGTCCGCGATAATCGGGATGTCTGCGCCATACTTCTTCACGGCGTCGGCGACCCTGCTGGTCGCGTAGAGCGTGGGGGCGCCCGCGCGTGTGACGACGCTGGTGCTGCAGATGCTTCCGCTGCCGATGCCAACCCTGAGCCCGGCGACGCCGTCCAGCTTCGTGATCACGTCCTCGGCCGCCTCGTAGGTGCCTATGTTGCCGACGACGACGTCCGCCTCCACCTCCTTGAGTATCTTCTTGGCTGCGTCGAAGCAGTTGCTGTTGTGGAAGTGGGACACGTCCAGCACCAGTATGTCCACGTACCTGTCCAGAGCCTTGGCCCGGGGCAGGTCGAAGGGGCTGATCGCAGCGGCGCAGATCAGGCGGCCCTCCTCGTCCCGCACGGCGTCCTGGTACGTCCCCTTGAGGGTGATGTCCTTCATAGTGATGAGTCCCTTCACCCTCCTGCTCTCGTCGATTATGGGCAGCTTCTCGATCCTGTGCTCGTGGAGGATCTTCATGGCCTCCTCCAGGCTCGTGTCCTCCGTGCCCGTGACGACGCTCTCCGTCATAACGTCCTTGACCTTGAGGCTGCTCTCCGCCAGGCGGACGTCCCTCCAAGTGACTATGCCCACAAGCCTGTCCTCGTTCTCCACGACGGGGAACCCCTTGATGTTGTGCTCCTCCATGAGCTTCAGCAGCTCCTCCACCGTGTTGTCCGGGTTGACGGTGATGACGTCTCTGATGACGAGTGCCTCGGCGCGTTTGACGCTGCGCGCCATGGCGACCTCCTCCTTGGCGCTGCAGTTCCTGTGCAGGACGCCTATGGCTCCATCTCTGGCGAGGGCTATGGCCATCTCGGACTCTGTGACTGTGTCCATGGGGGACGCCACTAGGGGGATGTTGAGCGTTATGTTCCGGCTGACCCTTGTCCTCACGTCAGCCTCGCTAGGCTCGACGGTGGTCCATCCCGGGAGAAGAAGAACATCGTTGAAGGTGAGGGCTTTTTCCGCGTCTTCAAACTTTGAACGGAAAC
>CAZCKR010000006.1:4102-35068 GCA_964499305.1 uncultured Candidatus Bathyarchaeia archaeon
GTCTCCGTGAGGGCGAGCAGCGAGAACCCCGTCACAGCCGGGATCACGTGCCCCAGGGCCCTCGGTGACCCTCAGAGGGTGTACAGCATGGACAGGGTGCTGAACCCCTACATCAGGAAGACGTGGGAGGGGCAGCGATTCGAGCTGGCAGCGTGGGAAGACGCGTTGAGTCTCGTAGCCGAACGGCTCACGGAGACCCTTGATAGGCACGGCCCCGAGTCTGTGCTGCTCCTCGACTACTACGGCAACACCGGCCTCCTCTCAAGCGGCTTCAGCAGGCGGCTCTGGACCGCGTTGGGCGCCACACGCACCGACGAGGCCGTCTGCTCAGCGTCGGGCCACGCCGCCCTGAGGCTCCACTACGGCCTCAGCTACGGCGTGGAGCCGGAGGCGCTCCTGGGCAGGAAGATCATCGTCTTCTGGGGGTTCAACGCCAAGCACAGCTCCCCCCACACGTGGGCCATGGCGCTCAGGGCCAAGAAGGAGAACGACGCCGCCATAGTCGTCGTCGACCCCCGTCAATCCGAGTCAACGTCCATGGCAGACCTCTGGCTCTACCCGAGGCCGGGTACCGACGTCGCCCTCTGCTATGGGTTGGCGCGGCACCTAATCACCAACGACCACGTGGACAAGGGTTTCATCGAGGAACACTGCGCCGGCTACGAGATGTACGCGGAGGAGGCCCTCAGGTGGACTCCGGAGCGAGTCGAAGCGGTCACCGGGGTGTCGTGGGAAGGCGTCGGGGCACTAGGTGACGCCCTCGTCAAGTACGGCGACCCCGTGTTCATGATAGGGATCGGCCTCAACAAGAGCCTCAGTGGCGCCGAGTCCGTCAGGGCGGTCTCCCTCATCCCCGCCCTCCTTGGGGAGCACCGCGGCTTCTACTACACGAACAGCAGGGGCAGGTGCCTCGCCGGGGACATGGAGGGCTCCGCGCTTACCGCCTCAGCCCCACGGACAGTAAGCCAGATCTCCATCGGTGAGAGGCTTGCAGCCGGCGAGTTCAGGTTCGTCTACGTCCAGAACATGAACCCGGCTCTCACCCTCCCGGACTCCAACAGCGTTAGGAAGGGGTTGCAGCGTGACGACGTTTTCCTCGTGGTTCACGACACCCACCTTACCGAGACGTGCCGCTTGGCGGACGTCGTCCTCCCCGCACCCACCTACCTGGAGAAGGACGACGTCGTCCTATCCGACTCCCACACATACGTCAGGAAGGCACGGAAGGCTGTCGAACCCGAGGGAATGAGCCGGGACGAGGTGTGGGTCATGAAGGAGCTTGCTCGTCGCGTTGGAGTAGAGGACAGTTGGGTTTACGACGACCCTTGGGCCGAGGCTGGACGCACTCTGGCGAACGCGTTCATCGACGGAGGCTTCGAAGACCTGATGAGTGGGTCGACGCTGAGGCTCCGCATGAGGCCTGTGGACGAGTACCAGACGCCCTCCGGCAGGGTAGAGTTCTACTCCTCGGCGGCGGAGGAGGGTGTGTCGCCGCTGCCCAGACAGGTCGAGCTCATACTCGGCTCAGACGAGTATATTCTCGTAAGCAGCAGCCTCCCCAAGTACACCCACACACAGTTCAGGGATGTTTACGGCGAGATACCGGCGCAAGTCTGGATAAACCCCGCGGATGCAGAGAGACATGGCGTTCAGGAAGGGACCGAGGTGACGCTCTTCAACGACCTCGGGAGGCTCAGGCTTACGGCGGTCGTCACTCATCGGGTGCCCCGGGGAGTGCTCTGGGCGCCGAGGGAGATGATAGACGGGGAAGGTAACGCGCAGAACTCCTTGACCCCCGGGGTGCCGCAGATGATCGGCGGTGGCCCTGTCTTCAACTCTACAAGAGTGAAGATTCTCTAGGACAAGTTTTTACACGATTGCCCCCCGAGTATGTATCCGCAGGTGAACCCATTGAAGATACTTGAAGACATACGTGTACTCGACCTAACGCAGTTCTGGTTCGGGCCCTTCTGCACAATGATGCTCGCGGACATGGGAGCCGAGGTCATACGAGTAGAGCCTCCCTGGGGGAGCCCGGATAGGGTCGCCGACGCCTACATAGTGGGCCGCAGCAGCTACACCTTCCACCAGCTGAACCTCAACAAGAAGGGCCTCACCCTCAACCTCAAGACCCCTGAGGGGATGCGGGTCTTCAAGGAGCTAGTGCCGCTGTCGGACGTGGTGGTACAGAACTTCAGGCCCGGAACCATGGAGAGGCTGGGGCTTGGTTACGACATCCTCAAGGAACTGAACCCGGGCATCATCTACGCGGCCCTCAGCGGGTTTGGCCAAACGGGTCCCTACCGTGAGCGCCCATGCTTCGCCCCCATAGCCGAGGCCATGAGCGGCCACAGCAGGCTCACGGGAGACGAGGTCGACCCAGACGGGCCGCCGATCGAGATGGCTCAGGCGTACGGCGACCTGGGCCCCGCGCTCTTCGCGGCCATGAGCATAGTGGCGGCGATAAGGCACAGGGACCGCACCGGCGTAGGCCAGATGATCGACGTGGCCCAGCTGGACTGCATGGCCGCTCTGAACATGGCGATCACAGGGTACAACCTCTCGGGGATGCTCCTATGGCAGCTAAAGGAGCGGTACCCCCTCGGAAGGGGCTTCGGCGGCCTGCTGCAGGCGGGTGACGGCGGCTGGGTGAGGCTGGCCAGCTTCAGCCCCCGGCTCATCGACAGCCTCATGGAGCACATGGGTGTCGAGGAGGTAACCATGGAGGCGATCCAGGAGAGGGTCGCCCAGATGACCCGCGACGAGGCGGTGAAGTACTTCGTGGACGCCAAGGTGCCCGTGGCTCCGGTCTACAACGTCGACGACGTGGTCAGGGACCCCCACCTCAATTCGAGAGACATGTTCGTGGAGGTGGACCACAGGGCCGCTGGCAAGGTGAAGGTCGTGAACTTCCCCGTCAAGTTCAGCGAGACACCGTGCGAGGTCAGGGAAGCGGCGCCGGTCCTCGGTCAGCACGACGAGGATCTGTTGAGGAACATCTTGGGATACGATGAGTCGAAGATCGACGAACTCAAGAAAGCCAACGCCATAATGGAGTGAAGAGGATGAGGTTCATAGCAGAGGTCCTCGACAGGTACCCGGGAGCCCACATAGGGGTCTTGACAGCCAGAGACATAGAGGTCGTGCACAGCGACCCCGGTCTTGAGAGGACGAAGATCGAGGCACAGTCGGTCGCTGAGGAGAAGCTCGGCGGCGAGCCCGCGACGCGGCACCCCTTCATCGCGTCGTGGAGAGAGATGTACCGCAGCTTCGGCACCAAGCCCGGGGACTACAGGCCGTCCGCCGAAGCCCTCGTCAGGAGGGCGCTGAAGACGGGCGGCCTCCCAACCATCAACACCGCCGTTGACGCCTACAACGCCGTCTCAGTACGGCACCTGATACCCATGGGCGGGTTCGACCTCGACCTCGTCGCCGGCGACATAAGGCTGCGGTTCTCCGCCGGCGGCGAGGAGTTCACGCCTCTAGGCTCGGACAAGACGGAGATGACCTACGTGGGCGAGGTCGTGTACGCCGACGACGAGAAGATACTGACCCGGCGTTGGAACTACAGGGACTGCGACGAGACCAAGATAACCATGGGGACCCGTAACGCGGTGCTCTTCGCCGACGGCCCGGAGGGTGTACCGCGCTCGGCTGTCGAGGAGGCCCTCCTCGACCTCGAGAGGCTTCTCCGTAACGTCTGTGGGGGAGGCTACCGCTCCGGCGTCGCGTGGATAGATGAAAACGAGGTAGCTCTCTAACGCAGGGGTGGGGGGCTATGCCTCCACGTTGTACTTGTCGTAGAGCTTCCTCAGCAGCGTGTTGAGTTCCCTGGCCCGTTCCTCAGACTCCGAGGGCTTGAGTTCCTCGCACTCGTAGCCCACTACTTCCCTCATGTACTTCACGTTCTGCTCGCAGTACACCACGGTGCCGTCGTCCTTGATCTTCTCGATGCCGTCGATCCTGCCGCCCTCCTCGTTGATGCGGATGGCCTCCTCGAGGCTGATGCCAGGCAGGACTACCTCGGCGCCCTTCTCGGAGAGCCTGCAAGGGTAGGCCCCCGGCAGCCCGGCGGCGCCGGCGACGCAGGTGTGGACCTCGCCGGTGTCGTAGTAGACCGCTAGCACGTGCTTCAGGAAGCTGGAGGCTGTCCTCATCTGGTCGACGAGGGCGCTCTTGAACTGGCCCGGCGCCCCGTACCCGGCGTCGATGTACCGCTTGGTTATCTTCTTGTTGGGGAACCTGTCGGTGACGTCTTCGCCGTCGACAAGTATCTTGACCCAGTAGGGGCCGCCCATGCGGGCCGTGTAGTATGCGCCGTGGTGCCCGACGCCGTAGATCTGGACGCTCCTGTAAGGCACCTTGAGCTCGTGGGCCACTATCCGCTTGACGCGGCTGAGACCCAGATCCATGTTGCCGCCGCCGCAGACGGGCTCCAGCCCCAGCTTGCTGAGCACCACGTTGGTGGCGTCGGGGAAGGCCCCGTTGACCACCTTGATGTCCACGCCGCTCTTCTTGATGGCCAACATGAGCTTGTGTGCAAGCGTCAGGTGGTTGGGGAGCCACGGCCCGATGGGGCCTATCTTCTTGTAGTCGTCGGGGGGCAGCAGCCGCGTGATCCACCACGAGCCCAGGCTGGCGAGGTTGCAGATGACCTTGGGACGGAGCTCCTTCAGCAACTCGGCCGTCTCGTCTATCTCGAAGAGGTTGATCTTCTGGAAGCTGAGGTCCGGGTAGAACCCGAAGTTGTGAGCTACGTGGAGGCTCTCCTCCACCTCGAACCTTCCTTTCTCCTCGTCTACGTCGGCGCCGATGACCTTGATGGGGAGCCCCATGCCTGCTATCTGGTACATCATGTCGTGGCCGACGCTGCCGGCCGACCCGATGATCATTATAGAGTCCATAATGACACAAATTGAAACATGCGGACATTGTATAAAAGCCTGAACAACAATCATTCATTTATAACTACTAAATAGATTGTTTATGGGGCCCATGAGACGGACATTGATTTTCATCGCATTTCTGTCACTGTCCCTTTCGACGATCCCCCTCAGCTGGGCCCAAGAAGACTATACCCCGGTTTCGTTGACCTTTACCCTTTACTCCGACGGCACCGCTAGGACGGAGTACTTGGTGGAGTCTGATGCGTTTCAGGCCCGCGTCGAGGTCGAGCTCTTTGGGCCGCCTTTTAACAACCTCGTGATAAGGGATGATGAGGGCAATCCCCTGGTTCATAGTACGGACGAGGCGAACGTCACGGTGGACAGCTTGGGCGCGCTGGAGCTGACCTTCACGTACCTCACGATGAGCCTGACCACCAAGGAAGGCATAGTCTGGACGTTCAACGTGTCGACACCCGTCTCTACACGGATCATGCTCCCCGAGGGGGCCGCGATATTCGACATGAGCGACGTACCGACCGACATAGGCGTGGATGGGGGCAGGCAGTACATCGTGCTTGAGCCCGGCGACCTCTCTGTCTACTACATGATAGGGCTCCCAGACGTGGAGAGCGACGCCCAGAAGGCTCTAACCGAAGCGGAGTCCCACCTCAACGAACTGGAGTCAATGGGCTACGTGCTCACCGAGGCGCACTTCATCCTCAGCCAGGCTCAGGGCCTATACGACTCGGACCAGTACGTGGAGTCGAAGAACAGGGCCGAGCTGGCGGTAACAACGGCCGACGAAACCGTGGAGGACGCCGTCAACGCCTACGAGGACATAGGGAGGGCGTCCGAGGCGGTGAGTCAGGCAAGTAGCGACGGAAGAACCGAAGGGCTGGATGAAGCCCAGTCGAGCCTCGAAGCTGCGTCCACCTACCACAGCGAGGGAAACTACGCTGAGGCGAGGACATACGCCTTGCAGGCTTACCAGCACGCGGTCACCGCGATCGCCCCTAAAAGTAACTCATTGTTATACGCAGGCATACTCCTATTAGCCGGGTTGGGCGGCGGAGGATACTACTATATGCAGAGAATCAAAGCCGAGGAGCCCCCATATGATGTCCCAGTGGACTCGTCTCAGCCTAGGGAGGTCAACCTTGACCTGATCTTCTGGCACAACCAGGACCTGCGGCTGGAGGACAAGGAGGTCATAAGGTTCCTGGCGGAGTCCAACGGCGAGGCCTTCGCCTCCGAGATACGGGACAGGTTCGAGATTCCGCGCTCCAGCGCCTGGAGGCTTATAAGGCGGCTCGTGAACAACGGCATCGTCGAGGAGAGGAAGATAGGAAACCAGAGCCTTGTACGGGTACGGGACGAGTATCTCAAGTAAATATTGGATAAGTGTTCCAAAATGTTCCAACGTGTTCTTATAATAAAACCCATGGGCATATACCCTCTGAAAAGGATGAAGACTAAGCTACTTGCTCTCGCACTATTGATTGTGCTCTTGTCGGCTCCGTTAGCTCAGGTAGTCTACGCCGAGGACACTACCGGTGGCGATGATAATGGAGACGGTACTAATGGAGATGGAAGCGGAGACGGAGATGATAGTGGAGGCAACATCGATCCACTTGTCTACCAGCAGATAAAAGAGGACACTAATAACAGATATTGGAATCTCTTCTATCTTTACACGAGTCAGCAGGGCGGCGAAGATGAAGGCAACGGTGATGGAACAGGCGAATACGACGGCCCCGAACTCCCAGAAGATTTAGGCCCTGAACTAAAAAACCATTTCATGAATGCATGGATGGGTTTGGACCCTGAACTAAAAAATCAGCTCATGAATTCGTGGATGGAGATGACACAGGCCGCTGAGATGGAGGGAGAAAACCTGCAGAAGGCCGCACAGCAGCACCTAAGGGTCATGAGGACGCTCAGGAACACCTGGAGGAAGTACCAGAAAGACAACCCGGACATTGTGGATGATACGACTGAGCCTCCAGAAGATCCCGAGGGTGGAGGCGATGATGGCCTCCCACCGGAGCCCACCAAGGAGGAGCTAAACCAGATACAGGAGCAGCTTGTCAATAGGTTCCAAGAGAGATTCAGGGAATCAGTAACAGCGATGTTCCAGTTCTATAACGCCGTCGAGGACGATCTAGACCCGGACGACGCCATGAAGGCCTACAACGCGCTGTACCACGCCGAGCAGAAGCTCCTGCGGATACAGGAGAGGATCAACGCGGGTGACTATGAAGGCGCCATCGACGACCTGGAGGGGACAGGCAACGACCTCAATGGAGGATTCGACGACATGGAAGACCCCCACTCAGTCCAGTTGTTCACGACAGCGACAAAGCTTCAGGCAAAGATCGAGAAGATGATCGAGAAGAAGGAGCGGAAAACCGCCCAAGGCGAAGACACCTCCGGCGAGGATGAACTGATAAACCAGCTAAAGGGTAACATCGACAAAGCCAAGAACGATCACAAAGAGAACAAGGGTAAAGGCAACGGTAACGGTAACGGTAACGGTAACGGTAACGGTAACGGTAACGGTAACGGTAACGGCAACGGCAACGGCAACGGCAACGGCAACGGCAAGGACAAGGACAAGGACAAGGACAAGGACAAGGACAAGGAGAAGGAGAAGGAGAAAAAGCCGAAGAAGGAAAAAGACAAGTAGATCCTTCTAACTTTCTTCTCTTTACACGATTTTTCCATCAATATCGCAACCATTACACGTGGTTCCTTTATCCACTCTTCCACGCATCTCAGGATGTCGCGGGACATTTCACTCTTGATAGAGATGGGGTTCTCCTTTTCAGTCAAGTTTACTCTGGTACATTAACTTCGTAAATGTAAACGAGGCGCTGTGACTCCGAGAGAACTTTATTCTGGAGGGGTTCCCACGATCCTCTTGTTATAGTAGACGGCGATGGCTGTGGCTACTATTCCCACCGACGCCATGCCGAGCCCGAAGTACCTGTACGGATAGTAAGTGTAGTGCTCGGGCGGAGTATGTTTGTAGTAGATGAACGCCGCTGTGACCTCCATGGGCTCGTCGATATAGACTCGCCCCGCGATCTCGAGGTCATAGGAGCCGGCTTCCTCTATTTCGTACACGATGAAGCTCTGCGACTCGTCCATGGATGCTGTGTAGCCGTCAGGGTGGTCTAGGTTGACGACGGTTGCGTTCATTTCCACATCAGCCGAGTTTGTGAGAATCAACGTGGGGCTGAAGCCGTCCACCATTCTTACGCGTCCCGTCTTGAATTCATACTCCTGCGTGGCGCCGTCGATAGACTTCGTAATCGTCGTCTGGTTGTAGAGGGTGACCAACTCATCTGGCTGGCTGAGCTCCACCGTCTGGGGGATGACTGCCAGCCCTGCCCCGAGTACGAGCACAACCACCGTGATGGGCAGGTAGTTCCTCTTCATTAAACAGTCATAAGCCATCGTTTCCAGAGTTATTTAAGACATCTGCAAGGCTATGATGGAGCCGGGCGAGGGACTCGAACCTCCGAGAAGCCGCTCTGCAGGCAGTGGCCAGAACCCCCAATCATCACGCCTCGTGCGTAGAATCTTTTAGATCTTCGATCCCCGCGCGCAACTAAACCATTTTTTATTGACGAAACTACAGGTCTTTGTTGAGGAATTGCTGTTGATAACCGCGATCAATGGCGGATACATAGTCGCCTTCGATGGAAGAGAGCACAGGATACTCAAGGATGGAACAGTCGTTATAGAAGATGACAAGATAAAATACGTGGGAAAGTCCTACGCGGGCCCCGTCGACCGTATCATCGACGCCCAGAAGAGCCTCGTCGCTCCCGGCTTCATCGCCCTCCACTCCCACATCTGCGGAGGCCACGGTGAAACCGGCAGGAGAGGCGACGGCAGCCGCAGGCAGCTCTACAACAGCGATCTGTTCGACAGGGCATTCCCACGGACCAGAGAGAGCTCCAGGGCTGCAGCCGAGCTCAACTACGTCGAGGTCCTCAAGAGTGGCTGCACCACCCTCGTCGAGCTGGGGTCTCCAAACAGTCTGGGAGACAGAGAATCCGTCGAGCTCCCGGATAAGATGGGGATACGGGCATATCTATTGAGGATGTACAGCTCGGGGCGCTGGTACACCCCCGACGGCAAGAGGGTTCTCTACGAGAACTTCGACGGCGAGAACTGGGACGAGGAGCCGGGATTCAAGGGGCTCGACGAGTGCGTCAAGTTCATCAAGGAATACGACGGGTCCGCCGAAGGAAGGATCAAGTGTCTTCTCGGCCCGAGCACCGTGGACGCATGCAGTCCTGCGTTGCTAAGAGAGTCTCGGAAGCGCGCTGATGAGATGGGGGTGGGTCTACAGACCCATGTCTCTCAATCCGTGGTGGAGTTCCAAGAGATCATGCGCAGGTACGGCAGGACCCCCATTGAGTTTCTCCACGACGTAGGGTTGTTGGGGCCGGACCTAATCGCTGGCCACAGCATACTGATCGGCGGCCACAGCAAGGTCGGGTACGCGGACCCTTGGAAACGGGACATCAAGCTATTGGCCCAGACGGGAACGACGGTCGCGCACTGCCCATTGGTGTTCGCTAGGTACGGGATAGCCATGGAGTCGTATGCCAGGTACCTGCTGGAGGGGGTGAACGTCGGTATCGGCACCGATACCTACCCGATGGACGTCATCAGAGAGATGGCCCTCGCAGCCACGATCTCAAAGATCATCGAGGGCGAGCCCCGCGTCGCCACCTCCCGCGATGTCTTCAACTCCGTCACCCTATGTGGCGCCAAGGCTCTCGGGAGAGACGACCTGGGGAGGATAGCCCCCGGCTGCAAGGCAGACATCGTCATCGTCAAGCTGAACTCAATAAACATGTCCCCGGTCAGGGACCCGATCAGGAACCTGGTGATGAGTGGAAACAACAGCGACGTCAACACGGTCATGATCGATGGCAAGATCGTGGTTGAGGACGGCAAAGTACCGGGAATCGACGAGGAGAAGCTGGCCGATAACCTCCAGAGAGAGCAGGAGAGGGTATGGGACATGCTGCCCTCCCACGACGTGTTCGGCAGGACCATCGACGAGATCACCGTACCATCGTTCAAAGAATGGGAAGAACCATAGATCCGTTTTCCAACTTCCTCCTGTTCATGCTCCCGCCTACGCGCGCGTTAAAACGATAGTGAATGTTATTTATCTTCAGGTGAAGTTCATCTGGGCTGATGTTCATGGGTTACCCGAAGTGGAGTGAGATCAGAGATTCAATGCTCAAAGGAAGAAACGTCCCGATGATCGAGTCCGACATGCCAACCTTCATGGGAGTGCCCCACGCACTCGGTCCAGAGGACCTCCGGGGAGTCGATGTCGCCATCATCGGTGCCCCCTACGTGGCGAGCTGGGGTCCTTACAGCGGCGTCAGCAAGGAAGAGTGGATCGCGTCCCCGAAGAGGGTCAGGCAGCAGTCGGTCAAGTACTGGTCAGGATACCTCCAGGAGTTCGACCTGGACGTGTTCGATCACCTCAAGGTGGTCGATTTAGGTGACGCCGATATTCCCCCGGAAGTCATAGACAATCCAACCGTCAGCAACATACTCGCTGCGCAGCGTGCCGTCGAGGCTAAGGTGAATTGGGCTCTCGACGCCGGGGCCGTCCCGATCGTTATAGGCCAGAACTCGCCGTGCGGCTCCTACGCCATAGCGAAGCCGGTTGCCGAGAGGACCGGGGGCAACGTCGGCGTGATCAGCCTCGACACTCACTGGGACAATGAGCCCCTGGACAGGCTCACGATGGACCCGAGGATCGCGGGCTCGGGAAGCTGGAAGGCCAAGATGTACGAGTTCCACGGGAACATGCTCCCCGGGAACCTCGTCGAGATCGGTGAGAGAGGGATGAGCGGCGGGCGGCGGGAGAACATAAAGAAACTCCTCGACGAGGGCGCGCACTTCTACCCCATGTGGGACATCAGGCAACAGGGTATCGAGTGGCTCTGCGGTGAACTCGGCAACGCCTACGATGGGACGGAGGCTGTGTATGTTCACTTTGACATTGATGTCATAGGCGGCGCCGGCCCGGCTCCGGGTGACCTCCTCGGCACTCTTGCGGAGCCCATGGGGATGACGGATTACGAGTTGCTCAGGATCTCATACGAGGTGGGGAGGAGGGGGTTCGACGCCCTCTCGTTTATCTGTATTCCTCCAGGGTCTGCGGTGATATACCGCCTTATCGTGTACGTCATAATGTACATGTTGGCGGGGAAAGTCCACTCAAACATGGAACAATCAGCATCATGCGCGTAGAATCTTATAGATCTTCGACCCTCTGGAGAGTGAGCGTTACTACATGGTGAAGTATAGACCTGTGGATCCCC
Organism: uncultured Candidatus Bathyarchaeia archaeon; assembly: GCA_964499305.1. Classification (GTDB taxonomy): domain Archaea; phylum Thermoproteota; class Bathyarchaeia; order TCS64; family TCS64; genus RBG-16-57-9. Next base: position 15,357 of record CAZCKR010000006.1, read on the forward strand.
GGGAGTCTCCGAGGTTCGCCGGCATCAAGACGTTCATGCGCCTCCCCCATGTCACGACGACTGAGGGAGTCGACGTCGCTATCGTCGGTGTCCCCTTCGACACTGGAGCCTCCTACAGGGTGGGTGCCCGGTTTGGGCCGGAGGCGATCAGGAGCGTCTCTGCTCTGCTGCGCCACCACAACGAGGTTCTGGATGTGAGTATCTTCGACCACTGCTCCGTTGTGGACTACGGTGATCTGCCTGTCAACCCAGGCTACATCGAGGACTCGTACAAGATGATAGAGGAGGGTCTTCTCCCCATACTTGATGGCGGGGTGACCCCGATAATGCTGGGAGGCGACCACTCGGTGACCCTCCCGGAGCTCAGGGCCATGGCCAAGACACACGGGCCGGTCGCCCTCATCCACTTCGACTCCCACACGGACACAGGGGACAAGAGGTTCGGCCGCAAGTACACCCACGGGACCCCCTTCAAGAGGGCGGTCGAGGAGGAGCTGATACTGGTCGACCACTCCATCCAGGCCGGGATGAGGGGCTCCATCTACTCCCGGGACAGCCTCGACGACGCGAGGAAGATGGGGTTCGACCTCGTCACCACCGTGGAGGCCCAGGAGCAGGGTATCGACGAGCTTATCCATCGGATCCGCGACCGCGCCGGTGACGCCAAGGCCTTCGTGAGCTTCGACATCGACTTCGTGGACCCGGCCTACGCCCCGGGGACCGGCACCCCCGAGGTGGGTGGGTTCACGAGCAGGGAGGCGTTGCGGGTGGTTAGGGGATTGAGGGATCTGGATCTGGTCGGCTTTGACCTTGTCGAAGTCCTGCCCCAGTACGATCCGTCGCAGATCACGGCGCTGCTGGCGGCGAACATCGTCTACGAGTTCATCTCGCTCATCGCTCTGAGGAAGAAGTTGGAATCAGAAGGATAGGACGCTGCATACCGAGACTGATTTTTATCAATTCAGAAGTCAAGGGTTCTAGGATGGAGCCGGGCGAGGGATTCGAACCCCCGTAGAGCCGCTCTGCAGGCGGCCGCCTAAACCGCTCAGCCAACCCGGCAGCAAGACCTAGTCGAATAGCGTGATTTTAACCTTTGTGATTGGTGGGACCGCCCGGATTCGAACCGGGGATCACGCGGACCCAAACCGCGTATCTTAACCAAGCTTGACCACGGTCCCAGCGCAAACCGTAACGGTTATTTGGCTTTTAAAGAGATCGGCTACCCGTGCTGCCGCTTGGACTCCTCTAGGGCCGCCACCACGGGCAGCATCTCCCCTGCGAGCATGCTGAGCATGGCTCCTCCGCCTGTGCTGACGTGGCTCATCTCTTCGTTTATCCCGAGCATAGAGACCATCCCTCCCAAGTGTCCTCCTCCGACGACGGTATAGCCTTTACAGCGCGCCATGCAGCGTAGCAGCTCCTTTGTGCCGATGTCGAAGCCGCGGCGCTCGAACATGCCGAGGGGCCCCTCCGCGACGACGGTGCCAGCCCTGATGATCCTGCTGCTGAACTGGGCGATGGTGTTGAGGCCGATGTCGTAGATGTTGGTCTCGTCGGTGATCTTGCCTGCGAATATCTCGACGCGCTCCCGGTTCACGTCGAGGGCCACGTCCACCGGGAGAACCACCTTGCTGGGAAACTCTTCTAATATGACCTTTGCCTCGTCCACGAGCTTCCTTCCCTCCTCATCCAGCTCCTCGTAGTGGTGCCTCATCCCTCCCTCCGCCATATGGAAGCTGTTCCTGATGAGTCCGCCAATGAGGATGCTGTCGGCGATGTCGTCACTGAGCACCCGTTTTATGACGGGTATCCTGTCGTCCACCTTGGCGCCGCCGAGGAGGTAGACGGCGGGCCTTGCGGGGTTGTCCAGCACCCTGTTCAGGGCCTGGAGCTCTCTCTCCATGAGCCTCCCCGCCACCATGGGCGTCGTGTTGCAGAGCCCCACAAGGCTGGGCTGGCTCCTGTGGGCGGCGGCGAAGGCGTCGTTCACGAAGAGGTCCACGAGAGGAGCCATGGTCTTCACGAACTCCGTGCCAGCCAGCTCCTCGGCGGGCGCGTTATTGTTCTCCTCTTCGAGCATCCTCACGTTGTTGAGTACGAGGACCTCCCCGGGCTTGAGGGCCTTGATGGCGTTCTGCGCCTCTTCGCCTATGACGTCGCTGGTGTACTTGACCTCCCGCTCCAGGTACATCTGCAGCACCCTGGCGTGCATCTCCATCCCGGTGAAGTCGTACCTGCCCGGCCTGCTCTGGTGGGCGCCGAGCACCACCTTCGCCTCCCTCAGGTCCTTGATGGTGGTCGCCACCGCCTGGATCCTGGAGGCGTCGAGGATTCTCTTGCTGGTGGGGTCGAGAGGGCTGTTGATGTCCGCTCGGAGGAAGACGGTCCTCCCGGCAACGTCCACATCGTCCAGGGTTAGAAAGTCGTAGACCATTACGGTTACCGGCGAGTGCTGAATACGTATCGTCCGCTATAAAAAATATGCCCAGCCACGGGCGTCTACACAGTAAAAGGCTTTGCGTCCATCTATGTCTCGGTGACCCAGCAGAGGGTGTCGCCCTCGTTGACGCTGTAGTGGATCCTGAGGAAGCTTACCACCCCCTTGAGTGGCGCTGTGGCGACCTGGAGGGTCTCCCCGTGGAGATCAGAGACCGTGCCGAGTAGCTGTTCCTCCTTTACGCGCTGGCCTGCCTCGACTCTCCGCCTCCAGAGCCCTCCACTCTTGGCCCATACGCGCCGGGTCGGAGGGTCCACCCGCTGGTCGCCCAAGGCGGCCTCTTCGTCCATCATCCCTATGTGGCGCATGAGGTTCCTCAGGCCCATATAATGATAAAGTACGTCGTCCTCCCTGATGGGGTAGGGCGCCCCGCTCTCGGTCATGATGCATGGTATGCCGTAGAGTCTGACGGCCTCCCCCGTGTTCCCTGAGATTTCTATAGTCTCTATGCAGTCGCAGTCGAAGCACCTTGCCATCTCGGTCATCTTGCTTGTAAGGTCCATGTCGTCGGTCTTGTAGATGAACATGCCGTGGGTCGCGTCCTCGCCCAGGTCCGCGCTGTGGCAGTCCACAAGGTAGTCTGACTTGCAGACGAAGCTGTCGAAGACGGCGTGGGCGACGCGGCGCGTCATGGAGCCCTCGGGGTCTCCGGGGAACACCTTGTTCTGGTTCAGGTGATCCAGCTGGTTGCTGTAGGGTCTCCTGGCGTGGAACCCCTCGGTGTTGACCACGGGCACCAGTACTAGGGTGCCTCTTATGTCCGCCGGCTCGACGCTCTTAGCGAGCCTCAGAACGGCCTCTACGGGAGTGCACTCCACGGCGTGGACCCCGCTGAGCACGGTGAGGACCGGCCCCGGCTTGGCGCCGTTCACGACGATGTAGGGCATCCTCACCTCGTGGGTCGAAGCTGAGCCTACGCTCAGGTATCCGGAGTGTTTCTCCCCAGGTTTGACCTCGTCGTCTGCTACGTGAAAAGACATGTGTGTTCTGTATCTTGGAGGAGGTGGGGGCTAGAAAAAATTTGGGTTAGTACGTGTAGTTGCAGATGAAGGGCTCGCGCCAGTCCTTGAACCAACCCACTATCTTAGCGCCTTTCTCGGTGATGAACACGGTGTCCCTGCCCATGAGCAGCTCACCGCCAGGCGCCTCTACCACGGGGTTCAGCACTACGACCATCCCCGGCTGCAGCTCGGTCTCGTCCGCCCCCGAGATGTACGGAGGCTCGTAGTTGGTGACCCCCACGCCTGCACCGATGACGAGGTTAGATACCAGCTGGATGCCTTTCTCATCTGAGGCCTGCTTCACCGCGGTGTAGACGTCCCTGCACCTGGCGCCGGGCTTCATTTGTTGGAGGGCCACCTCGCGGAGGGCGACGATGCCCTGATAGGCGGCCTTCTGCTCCTCGGTGGGCTCCCCCATGGTGAGCATCCTCGCCCCGCTGCTCCAGTAGCCGTCCAAGGTGGCGGTGAGTTCAAGCCTCATGAACTCCCTGTGCTGAGGGACCCTGTCGAACCCTATGCCGTACATGGGGGCGCCCGGCCAGAACTTTCTGGTGTTCGGGCCGGTCGTCACCTGGGCGATGGCGTGGTGGCCAACCTCGTCGAGTCCCCTCTCTATGGCGTGGACCCTGACATTCTCCGTGTTACTCATCTCTGTGGCCGCCTGCTTGACTAGGACGTGGTGAGCCTGGCCAGCTAATGCGTGGTCGGTCATCGAAGCCACCGTCTCGAGCAGCCTCAGCTCCTTGGGGGTCTTCTTTACCCTTAACTCTCGCAGCCAGTCGTCGCATGATACTAGGGTGAAGTCCTCAAGCGCCGCCTCGAGCCTCCTATACAGGTTCAGAGCCGTCCTCTCGGCGTCCACGCCTATCTTTCCCGTCTTCCTCACCGTGTTCCGCGCCAGGTTCGCGACGGCTTCGGCTATGCCGGTGGGGCTGCCCGGTTTCTCGGTGTATGTCCTGGTTTTACTCACCCAGGCCATGTTGAGGAAGCTGCTCTCCCACTCAGGGGGCACGATGCATATGGGCTCTTCTCCCTTGGCCCAGAAGACGGCCATGTACCTGTCCGGAAACGTCGGGGGATAGTGGAGGTAGGCGCCCGACATGTACTGTGCGTTGTCGGCCCCGAACACGACTACCGCGTCGTACTGGGACTCTTTGACGCTGTCCGCGATCTTTGTCTTCAACTCGTCTCTCATCTCATTCTCCTCCTAGTGGGTGGCCCTGAAGCCTGTGACGGCGTACAGCTCGTCCCAGCTCCGGTACCAGCTTAGCTTCCGGTTTCCCTCCTCGGTTATCTCGTAGACGTCCTTCTTGTGGATTAGCTCCTGCCTCGGCCCGTAGGTGTGTATGTCGAGTGCGATCACCATGCCTGGCTTGAGCTCCGTGCTGCTGCTCAGGTTCAGGTACGGCGGCTCGTAGTGGCTCGCGCCTACGCCGTGTCCTATACTGGCCTCCTTCCAGAAGCCTATCGCCTGCCTCTCGGCGGCCCTGGCCACGTGGGCGTAGACCTCGTTGGCGGCGACGCCGGGCTTCAGCATCTCATGGGCCGCAGCCTTGAGCCTCAGGTTCTCTCTGTAGGCTTCCTCCTGCTCCGCCGTGGGCTTACCTGTGACGCCCATTCTGCCCAGGTTAGTCCAGTAACCCATGTAGTGGGCGCTGACATCCATCCTGAAGAGCTCGCCGCTCTTCACCCAACCCCTCTGAGGCGTGTAATACATCTGGCCGTCGGTGCCGAACGCCGTGTTCAGCAGCCCGACCCCGCTTGCCCCGTTCTCGTTGACATGGACCCTTATCCTCTCCGTGAACTCGGCTATGGTGTACCCCGGGTTCTCCGCGGCTCCCTCCAAGTGCATCAGGGCGTACACTATGCCTCTGTCTGCCTGTTTGCAGGCCCTCTCTATGAACCCGATCTCCCCCGGCGTCTTCGTTATCCTCATGTCTCTGAGCGACGGGTCGACGGGCTGCCACTCGGCCTTGGGGAACCTATTGTTCAGCTGGTCCATCAGCGCCTTCGTGATCCGTGAGCCGTCGAGGCCCAGCTTCTTTTCGTCCAGGCCGAGGCTGACCAGCAGCTCCTCCAGGCTCTTCACCATGGCTTCTATGCCGACGGCCTCGTTTTCGTCGTATGCGACGATCTCCCCCTTCCAACCCTGGTCCTTTATCGCCTGGGACCAGTCGTATGGGCAGATGACCACCGAGGCCGCTTCCTTCGGGAGCACGGCCACCGCTCTACGTGTTGGATAATGCTCTGCGAAGGGTAGAACGGTGCGCGTCAGGTAGTTAAAGTTGTCCACCCCGAACGCCAAGACCGCGTCACATTCACATCCCTCTACCTCGGTCTTGATTCTCTGTTCAAGTTGATCCATCATCGGATACTCCAAATGGTGTTTAGAATCCTCTTATAGACTAAAAAAGGTGACTTTCATCCAGTATAAGCGGTTTTCGATTCCAGCAACGTTTCATTTATATACTATCCTACTGCCTACGCTAGAAATAATGTATTTTAACGCGTCTATGGAAGGGGATCGTAGAATTTCTGGATCTCTATGACGTAGCCCTCAGGGTCTCTCAGCAGGAATATCCGTAAGTTCAGCTCCTCGTCGTCGTGGGGCTCGTTGAGCGTCTCCACCTTGTGCTTCTTTAAATTTTCATACCATGCATCGGGGTCGTCGACGACGACTGTGAGCATCACCGGCTTCTCGTCGCTGGGCTTGTGGTAGCCTATGCTGCCGTCGACGCACCCCATGTAAGCGTCCCCGTTGATCCTGTATATCTTCGCCCACTTCTGGTCCTGGACTAGGTTGAATTCCATCACCTTCTCATAGAACTCCGCCGCCTTGGCGAGGTCCTTGTAGTAGAAGAAGGTGATGGCTCCCTTAGCTTCAGGGTTTTGCATGGGTTAGGTGTATGTAATCGGGTTAAATCGGTTTCCCTCCGTTTGATATACCAAATCCACACAGGGATTAGGTCAACAAAACCCGGTGTGAAAGAAATCTTAAAAACACGAATCTATGGCGACTAAAATTTTTTTTATCCGAAAGGATGTTTCCGTTAGTTCTAAACCTGAAAAAAAGGTCAAAACAATAACAATTTTTCCGCCGTTGGCCTGCATCCTTTATCGTAAACATTTAATAACCTTGCTTTCTCACACCCACATGGAGATTCTACATGAAAAGCTACGTAAAGATATATGGTCCACCGCTACTAAAGGCATTGAAAGCCCTAGAGAAGGTGGCCATCGACATGCCGGAGGTCTGCATCATGGACACCACCATCGAGGCCGCTGTAGGTGCCCCTGAGATCCGCGGCGTCGGAGCAGGCTACGGAGCATCAGACATATCCTTCGACAATCCTGAGGGGGTAATGGCGTTCCTCGGGGTCGACAAAATCAGCGAGGAGCGCTGCAACACTATAATCAGCAAGTCGGGCGAGAGCTTGGGCGAGAACGACTTCTACTTCGAGTGGTTCACCAAGCCCACCATGGCTCAGGTCGAAGACCTAATCGGGAAGATCGACGCAGCGCTTGAGCCTCTCGGCGTCAAGTACACGCTGACCACCAAGTAACTCTCCCTTTATTTTACCGTTATTAGGAGACTCAACATCTCGTCCTTGTCAGTTGTAGGCATCTCGCATACGAACTTACTGCAAACATAGGCAGTGCCGAGCCCTTCGAGGGGCCTCATTTCCTCGGCGTAGCCAGCCAGCCTGACTGATCCCTCGGTTCGTACGAGCACGACCGTGCTGGGAAGATACCGCCTCCAGATGGTCTCGTATAGACTTTTTACGTCTTCTGGGCGTTCTCCGGCGAGCACCACCTCATGGCTCGGGCCTAACGCAAAATCCAGCCCGCATAGGAACATCGTATAAGCGTGGGGGCTTCCCTTGACGGTGACGGAGAATGCGTCGACGAGCCTGCCGGCTTTCTCCTCGAGCTCCACTCTTCCCGTCAGCCTCGAAAGCCTCAGCAGGTTCAGGAGCATCACCGAGTTACCCGATGGCCTCGCCCCGTCGTAGAGCTCCTTCCGCCTCGCCGGCAGCGCCTCGTCTTCTCCCGTGAAATAGAAACCACCGCCTTCATCGTCCCAGAACCTTTTCAGGGCCGCCATGACAAGCTCCAGCGCCTTCTCAAGGTACTTCGGCTCGTAGCTGGTCAAGTATAGCTCCGTGAGCCCCCAGACGAGGAACGCGTAGTCGTCTAGGAAGCCGTCGATCGCAGCCTCGCCTTCCCGGTACCTGTGGAGCAGCTTCTCGCCGTCCCACATACGACCTAGGATGAACTCCGCCGCCTTGGCGGCCTCTGTCAACAGCTCCCTGGCCCCAAGAGCTCTCGACGCGAATGCCAACGCCGCAATCATTAATCCATTCCAGTCGACGAGAACCTTGTCGTCCAGCAGAGGTCTTACCCGTCTCTCCCTGAGTTCGAACAGTTTCGAGTTAACCCTCTCTAAGGCTTCCCTGCTCTCGGGGGACGGTTTTCCTGCATACATGTATAGGATGTTCTTTCCCGTGGGCCTCCTCGTCGCCTCGTCGTGGTAGTTACCTTCTTCACTGATCCTGTAGGTATCGGCGACGAGCTTGAGCTCGTCCTGGGTGAGAGCCGCCCTCAGCTCGTCGACGCCCCAGACGTAGAACTTACCCTCTTCTCCTTCGCTGTCCGCGTCCTCCGCGGAGTAGAATCCGCCCTCGCTCGAAGCCAGGTCCCTTAGCACGTAGGCCGCCACCTCGAGGGCAACGTCCATGTAGAGTGGGTCACCCGTGGCCTGATATGCCTCAGAGTAGGCTAGGATGTGCAGCGCCTGGTCGTAGAGCATCTTCTCGAAGTGAGGCACCAGCCACCTCCTGTCTGTGCTGTACCTGTGGAAGCCGTACCCTACTTGGTCGTAGACGCCCCCCATCCTCATGTGGCGGAGGGTCTTCTCCACCATGGTTAGTGCGTCGCCGTCGCCGGTTCTCTTCCAGTACCTCAGTAGGAAGAGAAGGTTGTGTGGCGTAGGGAACTTCGGGGCGTCCCCGAAGCCGCCGTGCTCGGCGTCGAACCTCGTAGACTGGATGTTGTACGCTGTGTTAAGGATCTGTTCATCCAGCGCTTCGGCTCTGCTAAACGTCTTTACGTTCAAGGCGTGGACTGCATTGTCGGCTATCCCCTCTAGGCGGTCACGCTGGTCTCTCCAGTAGCCCATTATCATGGGGACTAGTTCGAGCATTCCGACTACGCCGAACCTGCTTGACTTCGGGATGTAGGTGCCCGCGAAGAATGGCCGCCTGTCAGGCGTCATGATGATGGTGAGGGGCCATCCCCCTCCGCCGGTCATCATCTGGCTGACCGTCATGTAGACTCCGTCTATGTCTGGGCGCTCCTCTCTGTCGACCTTTACGTTGATGAACGCCTCGTTCATGAGCCCCGCCACCGTCTCGTCCATGAAGCTCTCACGCTCCATCACGTGGCACCAGTGACAGGTGCTGTATCCTATGCTCAGGAAGATGGGTCTGTCGAGCTCCTCGGCTGCCTTGAACGCCTCGTCGCCCCAAGGGTACCAGTCCACCGGGTTGTGAGCGTGCTGAAGAAGGTAAGGGCTCTTCTCAGCGATCAGCCTGTTGGCCTTTTCTTCGCTCATCTCAACCAGGGGTCACTCTGTTTACTCTCCCGTGTAGAAGTTATGGAAAGCGTATTTCTCCAGTGGGAGGCGCTCAGGCCTCTCCTTCTCGGTTCGGGCCTGGTCCTCGCTCAGGTATGGGTGGACGCTGTCAGACTTCTTGCCAACGTTCACCAGCGTGATGACCTGATAGTCGTCTGGTATCCCCAGTATCTCCCTCACCTTGCTTGGGCTGAACCCCGCGATGGGGTGGGCGACCAGCCCCAGCTCAGTCGCCCTCAGTATGAGGTTCGCCGTCGCCATGCCCACGTCGAACTGGTGATACATCCTGCCCCTTATCCTGCAGTCGTCCTCGGGCCTGCTGAAGACGGCGACGATCATGGACGCGAGCTCGACCCATTTATTGCCTCTGCTCAGGGCGCCCCACATCTCCTCCAGCCTCTCTCTGTCGTAGACGAAGACGAACCTCCACGGCTGGTTGTTGAAGCAGCTCGCCGACAGCCCGGCGTGCGTGGCTAGGTCCTCGACCAGCTCCCCAGTTATCTCGACGGGTTCGAGGCTCCTGTACGCGCGCCTCGCGTGGATGCCGTCGGTTATGTTCAACGCTTTCCCTAGCCCTGGAGCTCTACCAGTTTCTCCATGACGGCGTCGGCGTGGCCAGCCACCTTTACCTTGGGCCAGATGTACGCTATCTTTCCCTCGGGGTCTATCAGGAAGGTGCTGCGGACCACCCTCATGTACTCTCTTCCGTACATCTTCTTCTTCTGCCAGACGCCGTAGCCCGTCAGTATCTCTTTCTCTGTGTCGCTCAGCAGAGTGATGCCTAGGCCGTGTTTCTCGATGAACTTGGTGTGGCTCTCCGGGCTGTCGGGGCTGACGCCGAGGACTATGGCGCCTCTGGCGTTGAAGTCGTCCTCGGCTGCCGTGAACTCGAGGGCCTCCATGGTGCATCCCTTTGTGTTGTCCTTGGGGTAGAAGTAAAGCACTACCCATTTCCCTCGGTGATCCTTGAGGTAGACCTGTCCCTTCTCGGCGTCGGGTAGACAGAACTCGGGAGCCTTATCCCCTATATTTAACTCGGTCACTTTGACTCACCAGAAACTGGTTGTGGAAGACGTGCGGCGTTATTTAAACCTCAGTGACGGTGGCCGGGGGCCCTGAGGTTGTAGATGGCTCTCTGCACGACCTCGGGGAGCGCGGGGTGGATGTGCATGGCCTCCGTTATGGGCCACACCGAGCCGTCGCCCGCGTTCATCACGTTGATGATCTCCTGTATGAGGATGGGCGCGTAGGGGCCGACGATGTGGGCTCCCAGTATCCTGTAGCTCTCTTCCTCGAGGATGACCTTCACGTACCCGTCCTCCTCGTCCATGGCGGCGCCTTTGGCGGTGTCGATGTAGTTGTACTCTCCGACCCGGTAGTCTAGGCCTCTAGCCGCAGCCTCCCTCTCCGTGAGGCCTACGGACGCCACCTGGGGCCACGTGAAGACCGCGTAGGGCACCTTGTCGTAGTCCAGGGGGTGTACGTGTCCCTCAGTGAAGCCGTGCCACACAAGCTCGGCCTCCTTGTTGGCGACGTGCTTGTACATGGCTTTCCCTATGGCGTCGCCGAACGCGTATATCCCGGGCTTCGTCGTCAGGTAGTTCTCGTCTACCTTGATGTAGCCCCTGTCGTCTACCTCGACGCCGGTGTTCTCCGGTTTAAGCGTGTCCGCGTTGCTGGTTCTACCGGCGGCTATGAATAGTTTCTCTGCCCTGTAGCTCTTCATGTCGCCGTCCACCGCCGTCACCTCCACCTGGCCGCCGACGCCCCTGACCTCTGTCACCTCTACTCCGACCTCGACGCGCATCCTCTCCCTGAGGCTCGTGAGGAGTATCTCGGAGACCTCCGGCTCCCCCTGCTTGATGAGCCTGGGGCTTCTGCTCAGCATCGTGACCTCGGTCCCCATGGCGTTGAAGAAGTGGGCCATCTCGCACGCGATGAGCCCGCCGCCCACGATGATCATGCTCATAGGCCTGCGGTTCATGTCCCAGACCTCTCTGCTTGTGACGTACTCTACTTTGTCGAGGCCCTTTATTGCCGGTATCAGGGGTCTGCTCCCGGTCACGAGAAAGATCTTCTCCGCGGTGATATGCTTGTCTCCGACCTTTATGGTGTAGTCGCTGACGAACTCGCCTCTGACTGGGTAGTAGGTGAGGCCTTCGACCTTGGGTATGTTTTCCTCCATGGGCCTCCTGTCGTGGTCCACGAACTCCCGTGTGCGCCTCATTATGTGCTCGAAGTCGACTCTCTCTATCTTGGCGTGTACACCGAGGCGCTCGGCATGCTTTATCTGGTTGACGAGGTCGGCCGGGTATATGACCATCTTGCTGGGGATGCAGCCCCTGTTGAGGCATGTGCCGCCCAGCTTATCCATCTCGACGAGGGCGACCTTCATTCCGCGGCTCACGGCGGCGTCGGCTATCATCATGCCGCTTCCGCTGCCTACCACGATGGCGTCGTACTTCTCCATGGGGTGATGAATGATCGGGGAAATAAAAACCGGGGGCTAGTCCAGCTTCACGGTGCCGTACCGCCGGTAGTAGTCCAGCCAGAGGCCGCGCATCTCTTCGCTCAGGCTGTCCTTGATGAATCCGTAGATGGTCTGTATGTTCTGTATGCTGTGGACCTTGAGCCCCAGCTCCTGCTCCAGGTACTGGACGGCGCTGATGTCCTCGACGTTGTCCTTGTCTCCGAGCCTCTCCTGCCTGTCGACGGCTATGACTAGGCCGACGACGCCGTGGTCGCCGAGCATTCTGAGCTTTTCGATGGTCTCCACCTTGGTGATGCCTGTGGTGATGGTGTCGTCGACGACGAGGAGCCTTTGGCCGGGTTTGAAGTAGCCGGCCCCCACGAGGACCTGGTCGCTGGTGAGGTCGCCGTAGTCCTTGGCCTCCTTCCTGTCGTACATGTACCTCTTGTCCATGCCGTAGAGCTCGTTGAGGCCCTCGCATGTGAGGGCGGCGAGGCTTATGCCCTTGTAGCTGGGCCCGAACACGTAGTCGAAGTCGGGTATCTCGCCTTCCTCTACGAGGAGCGCTATGTAGCTGGCGAACGCCCACTTGAGCTTGCCCAAGCTCTCGCCGTCGGTGAGGGCGCCCAGGTTGACGAAGTAGGGGCTCGGGCGGCCGCTCTTTAGCATGAAGGGCCGGTCGAGGCTCGGGGAGAACCTGAGGGCGCCGCCCTTGATGAGGACGTCGAGAAACACGCTCTCTATCTTGCCCTTGGAGACGAGACCGCGACGCTCGATCCTGAAGCTCTCGCTCTGGATGCTGTCCCTTATGGTGCCGTAGTAGGTGATGCTCCCGCAGTAGGTGCAGTGGAGCTTGGTCTCTTCGAGCTGCTCTCCCCTTTCTACGCGGAACCTGGTGTTGGGCGCCCCGTACCTGGCGTTGGTTGGGCACAGCGTGTTGGGGCAGTTGAAGGTTCCCTCGAGGGTCTCCGGGATGGAGACTCTGCGCTTCTCCTTGACCTGCCAGTCGTTGATGATGTTGAGGGTGGCGTCGGGCGCCACGAAGGCGATGACGTCTATCTCGCTGCTGGTGAGGTACGTGCCCTCTATCTTTATGAGGTCCTTGTTGCCCATGCTGCCGCTCACGACGTTCTGGGCGATGAGGGCTCTGGCGTCAGCTGGTAGCTTGAGGAGCCTCAGCACCTGGAACGCCCTCCCGGCGGGGATGTGGTCGATGACTATGCCGTTCTCTATCTTGCTTACCAGCAGCTGTTTGCTAGACATGGGTGTCCCAGTTAATGGTCTTTGGGGCGCTGAAAAACGTTGCTGATGAAAAAAATGGGGTTGGGTGTTTATGGGTCTGGGTGGACCTGTCCACACTTTGTTATGTTTACCAGCTTGTAGCAGATACCTAGCTCAGCTGCACGCTCCTCTACCATCTGTTTGCCCGCGTTGTAGTTGTCGTAGTACTGGCTCGTCTTGAAGTTGGTGTACGCTCCAGTGCACTCGGTGAACGGACCTAGCTCCTCCTCCACGTGGAAGCCCACGGGGTGTAGCTCTTCGTAGTCTATCCTGAGCACTATCGAGGTGACTCCGTCCTGGACGTGCTGGAGCCACTCCAGCCCGCCTCCGCGTAAGGCGTAGCATGCGTAGTACGTGTCCTCGGCGGTGTACCCGTATATGATGAAGCCTTTGGTCTCGTTGAGGTCCTTGTACGTGGATACTATGGCGTAGCCGACTTTGTCGTCTATTACCGTGCTTTCGTACCAGAGTTCGTCGTCGGGGGCCGGGACCGGGTCCTTTCCCTCCCAGTAGGGTCCCTGGGTGGTCCGTGACCAGCATCCGGGCGCGTAGAACCCGTCGCCGTACTCTGAGAACACGAAGGCGTCGGTGAAGTCGTTGTAGTACTCTGCCGCCAGGTTGACCAGGGGTCCGCCTACTACGATGATGTTGCTGCTGCTGATGGCGTACGGGTAGATCTCCTCGCCCGCCCAGTCGTCGGGTGTGCTCCAGTCGTCCTTGAAGTGCAGTCTGCCCAGGTCGTCCTTGTAGTCGCCGTCCAAGGGCCTCAGCACGTATGGGATGGCGGGCCCGTAGACCTCTGCCTCGATGTCTAGGCCGCTTAACCAGGTCTCCACGTTCTTCCAGTCGAGCCACGCGGCTGCAACCATGCCTGTGCCTATGCTGTCAGAGGCCAGGCTTGGCTCGCCGACGACGATCCACTCCCATCGGCCGACGCTCCAATCTTCTCCTTCCGGCGGGTCCACCACTAGTTCAGTGCTGTAGAGCACCTTGTAGAGGTCGTAGCCGGGGAATTCCTCGAAGAACGTCAGCTCGAATGTCTGGGGGTCGATCAAGTAGTCTTTCTCTTTATCTTCTTCATGGATACCTCTCTCAAGCAGCAGTGCATCTAGCGTGCCGGTCGAGTCGTAGAGGATCACCTTCTCGTCGTCGTGGCAGTAGTAGCCCCACTTTGGATACTGCACTAGGCCGTGGTCTTCGTCGAGGCAGTCTCTTAGGTTGCCGTACTTGTCGTGTAGGTGGGCCTCAAGTGCTATGGGCTCTTCATCTTCGTAGTCGTAGGTGCCTTTCTGGGCCCACCGGAATGTGTCCTTGTGGGCTGCGTCTTTGAGGTCCCACGGGTTGAAGATCTCGTTGAGCTGGTAGGTGACTTCCGCGTCTATCCTGTATTCGCCCTCTTCGTCTGGCATGTCAGGGTCTATGGCGTTGTTGTAGTCGGTGAGGCCGTAGACTGAGACGCACCTGAACTGCTGTGTGCTGTTCTCGGGGTTGTCGTAGTCTAGGTCGAAGTCCCACTCGGCGAACACGTAGGGTACCTTCGGCTCATCAAGCATGCCGTACGAGATGTCGTCAGCAGGAAGCTCGTTGCAACATGCCGGTATTATTTCGTGTTCCTCGTGGCCTTTCATCCACCTCTTGTAAACGATGGCGAACTCGTCGCCTGGCACCCAGTAGTCTTTCTTGATTTTCACATGCCCGTCCCACTCAAAGTGTATGCCTGGTACCATTTTGACGTACTCTCCCTGCATGTTCTTCTTGAACACCCAGGGTTCTTCGCTCCACTCGCAGGCCCCTCTCGGGTACTCCACTAGCTCGTCCTGCAGGTCGATGACCAATTTGAAGGGGCCTTCGCCTGGAGGTGGGGGCCATTGGGATGGAGTGGGATTAAGCCACAGGTAGTTGGGCCAAATCACGTCAAATGAGTCTGGTACGTCGATCATCTTTTCCTCGGTTTCCATGGTCTCAAGCTTTCCGGGTATGTCGTCTCCGCCTAGGTGGTCGATGCTGTCCACGTTTGTGACCCATTTGCTTATGAGGTTGGGCCAGAATGCTGCGAATCCTACGAGTGTCTCGTCCTGGTCGATCATCTGGCACACGTCGAATTCAACGGGCTCTCTATCCGGACACGGGTAGTAGAAGGGGTGTTTCCAGTACTTTGTCTCGAAGCCGTCGTAGAACTCGGCCCAGGCCTCGTTGTTGGACTCTGTGCCGATGTCCCACTCGCCTCTCTGGCTGAACTCTATCTGGAAGGGTCCGTCGAACTTGTTGTCGTCGCATCGCTTTATGTCCTTGATCTCCATGACGTACTTCTTCACTTTGTTGAAGACCAGTTGGATGGTTATCTCCACAAGGCACTTCCCGGTCCCTCCCGGGTCTTTGTCGTAGATGGTGGTCTTTAGCAGGTAGATGGCTTTCCTCGGCCCGTCGTAGATGAGGCGGATGTCGTCCGTCTCGGCCCAGCCGCTCGTCCTTCTTCCGCCGTGCTGGTCTCCGATCGCGTTGCCGTCCTTGGACTGCTGCATCTGTTTCCAGTCGCCGCCTATCCCACCGACGCCGCTGTTGTCGGAGTATAGGGCGTAGGCCCAGAGGCTTCTTAGCTTGTTCTGCTCGGTGTAGTGTATCTCTATGACCCAGCCGTTGCTCCACTTCCATTCGGCCACAGCGGGGTTCGCGAAGACATCCACGCCGTCGTACTCCAGTCCAACGCCATCTACGCCGTCTATGAGTTCACCGTACTTGCTGAAGCCTATGTTAATGCTCTTTTCTTCGTATGGGTATAGCACAAATGTGTCGGAGTCTAGGACTCCTTCGTCGTTCATGTATTCCTCGTTTCCCGGGATAGTGGGCGGTGTTCCCGCGAGCACCATCGGGATTATTGAAGATGTTAACAGAATCAGTATAGCTAGTATGGTAGCGATTAGCTTTCCATTGTCTAGTTTTGATGTTGTTTCCATTGCGTTTCCCACAAAATAACATTTTTTAAATTTAATAAACAATAATGTATCAAGCCCCGCCTGTTTGGGGGACAACTACTATAATAGAGGGACCTTTTCTAAAGCGTCTTTTAACATACTTTCAATAGAAAATCCTCTAGGACGTCCACGTGTTTTTCCCAAGTGAACTTTTTCCTAGAATATTTATACGCTTTCTCCCCCATTTCGTCGCGTAGAGCCGGGTTCTCCAGTAGCTGCCTGTGAAACGAGGCCAGTTCTTTGACGCTGTAAGGGGTCGCGCGGAACCCTGTCCTTCCATGGATCACCGTCTCTTTTGGGCCCGCGTTGTCCCAGACCACAGAGGGTACCCCGCATGCAGCTGCCTCGATGGGACCAAGCCCGAAATCCTCTTCAGGCGACGTGAAGGTGTAGACGTACGCGTTCTGGTAGAGTTTTATCAGTTCACCCGTGGGGAGGTTCCCGGTGAAGACCACGTTTTCAGCTAAATTGTATCGTTCAGTTATTTTCCTCAAGTATCTTGTATGCTTCGTGAAGCCCCCGGTGATGTAGCACATGAGGTTGGGGTAATGTTTTACGAGCGCCCTCATGCAATCCAGTAAATAATCAAGGCGCTTCTGTGGATAATGCCTGTTTGTACTGAGCAGATAAACTGCTCCGCGTCTTCCGTTACTCTTTCTAAACTTCGCAGAGTTTACGCCTGGATAACATA
The DNA here is from genome assembly GCA_964499305.1 of uncultured Candidatus Bathyarchaeia archaeon. GTDB lineage: Archaea > Thermoproteota > Bathyarchaeia > TCS64 > TCS64 > RBG-16-57-9. The sequence continues at coordinate 31,904 of CAZCKR010000006.1, forward strand.
CGTTGGGGGTAACCCCGTAGTAGCATACAATTTTCTTTTTTATCCATTCAGAGTTCGTAAGCACGACATCTGAGTTATTCACGCTATACGAGTCGAGTTTCTTTAGAATCAGATTCCCTCGGTGTAATGCTTCGAGTATTAGTAGGTTGCTGTCCATCGTCCATCCTGACTCCTTGTCGACGTCTCTTGGAGAGAAGAACCTGTTTACCTGGTGAAGATACGATATGACGGGGGTTCCATACCGTTTCTTCACGTTTATTGCCATCCATACGCTTGGCTGGCCGTGGGCTACTATGGTATCGAAGCCGCTTAGCCTTTTTCTTGGAACGTGTATGCTCGAGTATATCATCCCTATGGCGTTCCGCAGCGGCATACTCGGTGGCAGCAGGGCGCTCGTCTCGGTGAGTCTCACTTCTTTTCTGAGGTCAGGGAAGCAGTCGGCGTTTACTATTGGTGCGAATACCTCTACCTCATGCCCTCTTCTCCCGAGTTCGAGTGCTTGGTTTAGTACTGTGCGTTCTCCTCCGCCGTTATAGAAGAATCCCATATGGATTATCGCGATCCGTAACGCAGTTCCCCGGGGTGAGATCGGGTTGAATTCTGTAGAGCTTTCTGTCCCCCTGAGTGGCTTGTCTCTGTATCAGTTCCAGGGGTGTAACTTTAACATTCAGTTCCCTGATACTGTATTCTTATTTCTTTTACCTTCTTCAATGCTACAGGGGCTGTCCTCATGGATGGAAAGGTCTCGGTTATCACCCCAGTCTATAATGAAATCAAGACTTTGAGACTAAACGTACAAAGAATCCAGGAGGCACTTAGAAGCGTCCCCCACGAAATAATTATAGTCGACGACAACAGCCCAGATGGAAGCGGCGTGATAGCCGATTCCATCGCAGAAGTTAATCCAAACATCAAGGTACTGCACAGAAGCTCAAAGAGGGGCCTTGGAACCGCCTACAAGGAAGGCTTTAGTTTATGCTCAGGCGACTACATCGTGTCGATAGATAGCGACCTCAGCCACGATCCGTGTTATCTTCCGGGGATGCTGAAAGCCGCAGAGAAGGCGGACCTTGTCATCGGGAGTAGGCTCATCGACGGCGGATGCATCGTGGGCAGATCCTTCTGGAGAGACTGCTTGAGCATTGTGACAAACATCGTTATACGGCTTCTTACCCGTAAGGACGTCTTTGACTGGACGAGTGGGCTTAGGGTGTACAGAAGAGCGCTCTGGGAAGACGTTATGCCCAACGTCCACTGTGACAAGTGGGACTTCCAGTTCGAGAGTCTCTACAAAACAGTGAAACAGGGTTACCGTGTCCGCGAGGTGCCCATAACGTTCTACGAGAGAGCCGACGGTGAAAGCAAGTTCAGTCTTCGTGAGGGCCTCGTGTTTCTCAGCTCTTTCCTGAGAATCGTTTTTAAATTAAAATAATAGTGGAAAAAGACTCTGGGTCTAGACTCCTTCCTCTAGCATCTCGATTACATATAGTAACGCATTCGCCATGACGGCGTTTTCCCAGTTCTCTGTGTCAGAGACCATCTGTAAGCCTAGCTTGATCGCCCCTATGCCCCGCTCCGGCGGAGAGACGGGGTCTACTATTATGTAGTTCTGTGCTATGAAGCTCACCTTGGCCTGTACCGTCATCCCGGGTTCGAGTTCGTTGAATAAAACGTTCTCTCTGTTGAATAAAATGACTCTTCCGTCTTTCATTCGGCTGATAATGCTATCTCCTTTGCCTTTTAGTACTAATACGGTTAATTCGTCTCCCAGACTTACCTCTGGACTTGAATCTAGGTTATACAATTCAAATCCCTAAAAAATACTCCCCGGGATATTTATTTAATGTGGTGATTTCATCATTTTAACAATTTTAACAATTTTACCTTTTTTTCATTATCTGGTTCCTTTATATCCGTTATCTAGATCCAGCCATCATATCTCTAGCGATATTCTTATATCTCTCCGACGCTGTTTCACACACGACTAACCGTCGGTGATTCGATGTCAAAGATATCAGGAAAAGTACCCAGAGGATTCACGAGATTCTATGTTCTACACCTTCTTACAGAGCGACCCATGACTGGCAAGGAGATCATTTTGGAGGCTGAAGAGCGGAGCAGGGGCGACTGGACTCCATCCCCTGGGCTCATTTACCCGCTCCTCGGGAGACTGGTGAGGGATGGTCTAATAGCTGAGACAGACGAGGGAGGCTTCACCATCACGGAGAAGGGGGAAGAAGCCCTGCAACAGTACACCAAGCTCCAGCGGCAGCTTGAGCGGCAGCTTGAGCTCGTGAACGAGCTGGGTCTCTCCGTTTACTCCAAGGGGAAGTTCGTGGCGGAGGAGGCTATAAACCGGATCAGCGGCGTCACCTCTTCGGTGTGGGACCGGGTTACTGAAAGATCCGGGAAGGCCCAACAAAGTTTCGAGGAAAAGTATGAGGAGTTCCTCTATACCGAGCTTGAACGGATTAAAAAGAGGAAGAGTGAAAGAGAACAGTTTGATCAAGAAAATTTACCTGAATAGATTCCATAACTTCTAGAGAATTAACGTCGATGGCTCGTCACAGCCACTTAGATTCTGTAACCCTACATATTGAAACATGAGACTGCGTCAGCCTCTTATCGGCTTTTTAAGCTATCGTATCTAAAAGCATAACGTTTTTATCTTTACGCTGAGGAAAGGGTGGTGCGAGTAATCGCACCCCGTCGGCAGACGGCGGCTACGATCTGACTGAGGCTTTGGCCTCTGGATGAAGCATCGACCTCCAGAGACGGGAACATGTATGACGACTCGAGCAAAGACGGCGACGTCTTCGGGTCCGAGAAGGGTCGAGCAGAATGCTTCCTCGTTTCAATTAACGAGTGAGTAACTTGCGGTCATCATTCATTCCGATTGATCCCGTCGGACCCCACTGCTATCGAGGTGGGACTAAGCCATGCTAGTCGAACGAACTTTATGTTAGTGGCACACTGCTCAGTAACACGTAGCTAACCTACCCTTAGGACGAGGACAACCCCGAGAAATTGGGGCTAATCCGCGATAGGTGTGATGTCCTGGAATGGTATCACGCCCAAAGGTGTTCGCACGCCTAAGGATGGGGCTGCGGCCGATCAGGCAGTTGGTGAGGTAACGGCTCACCAAACCTTTGACCGGTACGGGCC
>CAZCKR010000007.1:0-5366 GCA_964499305.1 uncultured Candidatus Bathyarchaeia archaeon
GGCCTCCTCGCCCTGACAGGCAGCCTCATGGTGAGCTACACGCGCAGCAGAGCCGAGGCGGAGGGCGTCGAGATGGCGGGTGTAGGATTCTTCGAGCGAGCCGAACGAATGATCTTCCTCGCTGCATGCAGCTTTGCGTCATACTGGTGGCTACATGCGTTAAACTACGGCGTCATGGCACTCGCGGTGCTGGCTCACGTAACGGTTGCTCAGCGGATGCTCCACTTCAAAAAAAGGGTCGAGAAGACCTAGCTTCTCGTACTCCTGCGTCTACGGGGCACGTATTTCCGGTCATCCTTTGACCGGATCTTCACGACTCCGCGGTGTACGGCGCAGCTTATGCAAAGATACTTCGTCGTCTTGGTGCGGTTGATCTGTGCACCCTGATCTTTAAGTTCCTTCAGAATCCTCGAGTCCACCAGGCTGGTGTACTTGGTCACTCTCTTGGCTTTGTCTCGTGGTACTTGGGCGCCGCAGTAGCTGCACTGAACCATGCCGGACCGCCCTTTCCCCCCCTTGCTGCGTCCTCCGCTACTTCTCTTCTTAGGCATTCCCAAACCTCACCACCGATATACGGAGGTCCGTTATAAACCCTACGAGGTCTCAGACAGCTCCTCCAAGATGAAGGAGATCACCTCGTCGAACACCGTGCGGGCCACCGCTGCGTAGCCTTGAGGCGAGAGATGGACCCCGTCGTCGCTGTACAGGGGGTTCAGCCTTCCATCTGGGCCGGCGAGGGAGGAGAACAGGTCTACTACCCTGATCCCTTTGTCGTCGCAGTGCTCCGTTATGAGGGCGTTGAGCTCCCTTATCCTCGAGTTCATCCCGTCGTCTGCCTCGGTGGGCGTCAACGTGCACGCTATAGGCTTAGACCCAGTGTCGAGGGTCCTCGCGTAGAGCCTCACCAAGTTATCCATGACCTGCCCCGGCTCCCTTCCGGCGTAGAGGTCGTTTATGCCGGCCCATATGATGACGTAGTCGGGGCGCTCGGCCTCGACGCTTGTCCGGAATCTCCCGAGCATCCCGTCTGTGCTGTCGCCGTTGATGCCCTTGTTGATGAAGAACGCCTCGTAGCCCTTAATCCCCAACTCTTGGAGCCTGACGCGGGTCATGGGCTCAAGCATGTCCGTGTAGGGCGTCTCCGCGTAGCCGCCGTAGGGGCTGGGCGACTGGTAGCCCACCGTGAGGCTGTCCCCGAGGCACACGAAGGCGACGAACCTGGTGGCAGGCATCTCAAGGCATCAGCGGGGCAGGGATATTAATACCTTGACCCAAGAGAAGTACAGGTGAATAGTTTTGCCCGAAGGCTTCAAGGACGGCGTCATGGGCGCCGACCTCGTCATAGTGAACGGGAAAGTAGTCACAGTGGATGAGAATGGCACCGTCGCGGAGGCGGTGGCTGTGAAGGACGGAAACATCGTGGCGGTGGGGACGACGAAGCAGGTGAAGGAGCTAGCAAACAGCGGCACGAATGTCATAGACCTGAAGGGGAGGCTTATGCTACCAGGCTTCATCGACACCCACGAGCACTGCATCAGGCGGGGGCTCCAGCTGGACTGGGTGAACTGCAAGTCCCCGCCCATGCGCAGCCTCGGCGACGTGATAAAAGCGCTGAGGATGAAGGCGGAGACCAAGCCCAACGGGGAGTGGGTCGTAGGCTCATGGTTCGACGAGACCCAGTGGAAGGACAAGCGGTTCCCCAACAGGTACGACCTCGACAGGGCCTCCACAGAGCACCCCATATACCTGGGGAGGGCGGGCGGCCACAACTCCGTCGCCAACAGTCTAGCCCTGGAGCTTGCAGGCATCACCAAGGACACACCTCAGCCGCCTGGGGGCAACATCGAGCGAGACGAGAACGGCGAGCCTACGGGCCGCCTTGACGAGATCGCGGCCATGGACATGGTGAGGAGCCTCATCCCCAAGCCGTCAGGATTCAAGGAGGTGGAGCTGCTGGTCGAGAACTGGCCGACCCTGGAGGAGCAGTACCTCAGCTGGGGCCTCACCACCATCCACGAGGCCCACATCAAGGCGCCCGAGGCCCACGCCTACCAGATCCTCAACGAGGAGGGAAAACTCAGGATACGCATAGGTCTCATGCTCGACGGCATGACGCCCTACAATGGCTACGCCACAAGCGACTTGAGCCGCCAGGGCATCCGGACGCCGTTCAAGTGGAGCGACAGGCTATGCGTTGTGGGCGTCAAGGTGGGCACCGACGGCGCCATGGGCAGCCTCACCGCGGCCCTCAACGAGGACTACGCCAACGACCTCGGCAACAAGGGGATCATCAGGTGCACCAAGGAGGACCTCACGGACGAGATAGTTAGGTGCCACGTCGCCGGCATAAGGACGTGCACCCACGCCATAGGGGACCGCGCCATAGACATGACCTTGGACGCCCTAGAGGAGGCAGTCAACTCTAGGCCTTGGCCCGACCATCGGCACAGGATAGAGCACGCCGGATACGTGCTGCCGCGGCAGCTGGAGCGGATGGCGAGGCTGAAGATCAACGTCTCGGCCTCCATCGGCTTCTGCTACCCCATCGGGGACAGCCACATCGCCGCCCTCGGCCCGGACAGGCTCTGCGGGTACTACCCCATGAAGAGCTTCAGGGACCACGGCGTCGTGGCGGCGGGGAACAGCGACGGCTTCGGTGACAACTGGGCCCTCACGGGCATATTCGGCTGCGTCACACGAAAGTCGAGGAGCGGTAACTACCTCTGCAAAGACGAGGCAGTCTCCATCATGGATGCGATAAAGGTCTACACGTGGAACGCGGCCTACCTGGAGGGGAGCGAGGGCGAGAAGGGCTCCATAGAGCCGGGTAAGCATGCGGACTTCGTGGTCCTGGACAGGGACATAACCACCGTGGACCCTGAGAAGATCATCGAGACCGAGGTCTTAATGACCATCGTGGGCGGCGACGTCGTCTACGAGCGGTCACCGTGATCTCTCGTATATATCCTCTATCTTTTTGATGTACTCTGGTGCCAGCCCATGAGCCTTTGCGCCGGTGATCATCAGCTCCACGTAGCTCCTCGCTGGAGTGAAAGGCCCTTTAGGCTCCGCCACCCTGTAGAGGTCGGCCCCGTGCCACTCCCCGTCCTCGCCGAGGACCAGGAAGGTCTCCCGCCTGTAGAGCACTTGGGGGACGCTCTCCAGCACGTCCAGGTCCAGCAGCTCCTCCTCGGGGACGTCGTAGACGACTCCGTGGACTAGGCCGCCCGGCTTCTCGATGATGGTGCTGATGCCTCCCTGACGCCTCTCGCTCCAGAACCTGAACTGTACCTCGTAGTTGGGGAGGTAGGCCCTCATGACGAACTCGGCGCTGGGGCAGTAGCTGCGAAGGAAATTCATGTTCAGGTTTGAACCGTAGCCGAAGTGGTGCATGGATACCCCATGCGTTTCAGGGATTTAGGGGTATCCGCGCGGGGGTAGGCTGGGCAGGCAGAGTTTTATCCACGTCAGCACAGTCTCCACCGGTGACTTGTTGTCTGAGCCGAGGACGGTCAGGGAGACTTTCACGGCTCTCGTTCTCATAGGCTTCTTCGCACGTCTGAGCTACGGGATGGCAAGGACGCCGTTGCTGGCGCTGTTCGCTAAGAGCTTGGGCGCGTCGTCGGCGGCGATCGGGCTCGCGGTGGGCATGTCCACCGTGACAGGCATATTCTTCAAGGCCCCCGCGGGGACACTGTCGGACATCTACGGCAGGAGGGCGGCGCTCCTCGCCGCCACCGTCATATTCGGGTTGATGCCTTTCACGTACGTCTTAGTCAACGACTACAGGCTGCTGGTGGTCATCAGGTTCTTCCACGGCTTCGCCACGGCCATCTACGGCCCGGTCGCGATGGCGGTGATCATGGACATAGCGGGGGAGAGGAAAGGCGAACTCGTCGGCACCTACTCCTCGGCGGGGATGCTGGGTGGGCTGCTGGCGGCGCCTCTGGGCGGCGGCCTGCTGAGCCTCCTCGGAGGCGACGACCCGAGCCTGGCTGTGTTCAAACAGATATACCTGATCATCGGGGTCCTGGGAAGCGTGTCCCTCGGCCTGGTCTTCCTCCTCTGGGGGAGGCTGCCCAGCAGGGCGTCCCCCGAGCCCCCCACCGTGATGGGCGTCATGAGGAAGTTCCGCGAGGACGTCTGGGCCGTGTTGACGGACACCCAGGTGCTCCTGACAAGCGGCATGGAGGGGGTCCAGAACCTTACGGTGGGGGCGCTGGAGGCGTTCCTGCCCGTCTACGTCACGGTCACCGCGGGCCTCACCAGCTTCCATGCAGGGGTTCTCTGGGGCGTCCAGCTGATCGTGCTCATATTCCTTAAGCCAGTCATGGGCAGGGCGTCGGACAGGCGGGGGAGGAAGCCCATGATCACGGCGGGGATGATCATATGTCTCGTCACCTTCATCCTCTACCCACTGACGAGGGACTTCGTCCTCCTATGTGGCCTCACCATGGTGTTCGGCCTCGGGGAGTCGATGGTGACCTCCTCGACCGCCGCCATGGTGGCCGAGCAGACGAAGGCGCGGGGCTTCGGAACATCCATGGGGGTCTTCGGGAGCCTGTGGGACATCGGCCACGCCTCCGGCCCCATACTCACGGGCCTGCTTCTATCCAAGATGGAATACGTCCCCGCGTTTGGAGTCATATCGCTGATCCTCCTCGCAGCTACTGCCCTTTTCCAGCTCTTCGTTAAAACGTCACCGGGGGCGGCCTAGCTCAACAGTTCGAGGCCAGCGGCGTACGCCCCGAGCTCGGCGAAGAAGACATGGTCCGCGGTTCCTATGACCACCGCGTCGCCGTCCTCGGGCCCCAGCTCCAATATGGACTCGACGATGGGTTTCTCCACAGAATCAGGTAGTGCCGGGACCTTGAAGCCTCCATCCTCGATGATCAATGTGGTCGCGCCGGACGCACCAGAGATCAAAGCATGGTCCCTCTGCTCGACCCCCAGCCTCACCTTGGAAGCGCCGCCCTTCACGAGCACTGCGTGGTTGTACTCTCCTACGGTCAGCTGGCTCCTCGGAACCGGTCTCCCTCTGATGTGTTGGGTGAGTTCCTCCACGAGGCCCTCGCCTTCAACGGTCAAGCTCACGCCACGCCGGGTGGATGAGATGAGGCCTTCCTCCGCCAGCCTCCTCAGCAGGTTCCTGACTGTGCCCTCGCCGAGGCAGAGGTCAGCCGAGAGCTGCTTCCTGCCGGGGCTCTTTTCTCCAATGATGCGTAGAGCGATGAGCACGTGGGCCGAGGCGAACTCCGGCGTCCGGCCCGGCGCCGTCTTCCCAGAAAGAGCGGCCAACGTCTCTACGGGTCTCACGGTTTCTGGTACCCCCGGCCCCGGTTAAGTTTTATGAGAAGCCGGTGTAG
>CAZCKR010000007.1:5466-17428 GCA_964499305.1 uncultured Candidatus Bathyarchaeia archaeon
ACGCGGTTGTTCAGGTAGACGGCGCCGGCGCCGGCCGCTATGGTCGTGCATAGAAGGAGGGCAGCCGCCCACTTGTAGCTTGAGTTACTAATCAACATGTATCATGCTCCTGATAGCTTGAAGGAGGGGGGGCAGCCCCACGGCGAAGAAGACCGCGTTGCTCAGCTCATGCATGATGGCGAAGGGTACGCCGCTTATCAAGGCAACGGATACGGGGATGCCGGCGACATAGGCCGAGACCACGTTGGTGAACAGGTCGTAGACGAAGGTAAGCAGGAACCCTGTGACGCCGAGTCGGAGGTCAGGTTTCCACCCTGGCTCGACCCTTAGTCCTCCGCGGAGGGTGCCCCCGGCGACGCCGTAGAGCATCTCACCGAGGATTGTGGCGGCCAGCGTCATCAGGTTGAACCCATATGGGTTGACTGTGCCGTAAACAAGCCAGATGAGGGTCCCCAGGGTGGCCCCGAAAACCGAGCCGTATAGGTACCCGCCTGTGAAGACGATGAGGTCCATGAACTTGACGTTGACTATCCCTATCAGCAGGTAGTTGGTGGCGACGGCCGCAGCCGTCATGACTGCGAGCATGGACGCCTTCCTCGCCGGGGTCAGCCCGTTCTCCTTCAAGCCCACACATACTGGATGGACCATCCATCCAATAAGCTTTGCCGCTGATCTTTTACACAACCTACGCAGAGACAAACCTGTGATCGAGTACTTTGACGCACCGGACATCAAGAAACGCATACTGGAGATAATAGACGTGCTCCGCTTCGACCACATGGACCCCGGGCGGGTCCACTGCGTCAGGAGCAGGGGCAGCAAGGCCAAGAACACCATAGCCAGGATACACGGCCTCGGCAGGATATGGCAGGAGACCCTCAGCATGGAGCCCACGTACATCCTGGAGGTCATCCACGAGCATTTCGATTACTACCCCAGGGAGGCCCAGGACAGGACCCTGATCCACGAGCTCATGCACATCCCCCAGGGCTTCCGCGGCGGCTTCAGGCACCACGGCGACCACGTCACGTCGGAGAACGTGGACACTTGGTGCCGGCGGTACCGGCAGAGGCGCAGGGAACTGGGGCTGGACAAGGTATAAGTCACGCCTCAATATGGTTCACACGATGTACCCGAGCCTCACCGTCAGTGTCGTCGAGGAGCCCACCACGCTCAGGGAGTTCATAGCGACCCTGGGGAAGGACACCCTCTACGCATACGACAGGCGCGTCGTCGGGGTCCTCGTCAACGAGAGGAGGCTCTGGGACTCCGCGAAGCTCAAGCCGGGGGACAGGGTCGTCGTCTTCCCCATCATAGTGGGTGGATGAGCAGGGGGTAGAGCTCCAGCTGGGTCAGAGTCAGCAACACGGTCACCAGGGCCCCCCACGCGACCTGCCCCACCGTGTGCATCCTCAGCTCGAGCCGCGCCCAGCCGACTACGACCATGACCAGAGTCAAGGGCCAGAGCCTAACTCCGTACTGATGGATGAGGAAGATGGCGGGCCCAGCGACGCCGGAGGCGTGGATGCTGATCTTGTACTTCAGTATGATGATCATCATGAAGAGGCTGTTCACTAGGTAGCAGGCCATCAGGTAGACCATGGCGACCGGTGCCTCGAGGTAGGCGAGCGCCAACAAGCCCAGGACGTAGCTGGATATCGCCCCCAGGAAGGGCTTGGTCCGCTCGTCCCTCTCGTTGACCATCATCTCCGTCACCATGCCGCTCCGCCTCTGGTAGAAGATTATCGACACAGGAAGGATACCCGAGAAGAATATCGCCGTGAGAAGGACCGTGGGGGATTGCCCGGTTGCGTCTGTAAGGTAGATGTAGACGAACGTAGCCACGGCGAGCAGCGGCGCGTTTATCAGGAGGGTAACCGCCTTCGCCAAGGACTCCCTTTTATCCATCACGGCATACCTCTCGGGGTGAACAATATAATGTTCACTCTCTAGCGATATATATCTCTAGTTCTTCCCCGCCCTTGCCGTAGGCCCGCACGGCGTCGAGGGTGAACGGAGGGCCCAGGATCACCATCACCCGCCCGTAGAAGTTATGGAGGTCACCCACCGAAGGCGTGAGGATTCCCGATGGGTGGCTGTGAGCGGTCCCGACTATCGAGAAGTCTATGGGCAGCATATGGGCGGGGAAGGTAGCGAAGCCCCTGCCACCTGCGCCGAAGGGTGGGAACAGGTACTCAGTGACCCTGATCTCGCCGATGTCCCTGGATCCTCGGAGCAGGAGGATCGTCTCCCTCGGGTGGACATTACGGGCCACATCCATCATGTCCCTCAGGAGCCTCTCTGGCATTACAAGTCGCATACACCACACTTATGCGGCGGTTAAATAAAGCCGTGGCTATAACGTGTGTCTGATGATCACCACCGTCCTCATGGACTACGACAGCACCCTCCACGACATGGACGGCGTCATGGAGCACAGCCTCGACGGCGTCCTGGGGTACACAGGGGAGAAACTCTACCATACGTGGGTCTTCGACATCCACCGTGCCCTCATCCATCGGAGGTACCTGGACCGCCATGACGACACGATGTTCCACTGCACCCTCCTCTTCGACCACCTAGAACTACCCTTCGACAAGGAGGCGGCTGGCCTCATCTGCGCCAAGTTCAAGGCAGCCCAAGAATTGGCGAAGAAGGATCCCATCTACTACCCCGACGCCGTCCCCGCCCTCGAAGCCCTCAATGACATGGGGCTAATCCTCTGCCTCAGCACGGGATACGGGGCAGGGCAGAAAGCCAAGACACTGGAGCGCAGGACGGGTAAGAAGTTCTTCAAGCACATCTTCAGTGAGCCGGTGCTCGGGATGCTGAAGACCGAGCCGGAGTACTACATGAAGGCGCTGAGGCTGGCCAAGGCCAAGCCCGTGGAGACCGTGAGCGTCGGCGACACCCCGCTGAGCGACATAAGGCCAGCCAAGCTGGTGGGCATCAAGACGATCTGGGTCAACAGGAACCAGGAGCCCAGGCCCCCGGAGGAAGACCAGATCGCGGACTACGAGACAAGTGGCCTCAGTAAGGCGGTGGAGATAATCGGGAAGCTCCTATAGCATATCCGGCTCGAACCGTTCCAGGGTGCCCTTGGAGACGTCCACGACTATCTTGGCCCTGACGATGGGGATCAGCCCCTCTACGTCCAGGTTGTAGATGACTACGTACTTGTTCTCCTTCATCGGGTACTGCATGACGCTCTGCACCTCAAGACTCTTGAAACGATCTCCGTGGATTGCTCTCAGCTCGTTTTCGAGTATTGTTGATACCTGTTCGTGACCCTGCAACTCGATCAATATGCGGCGTCCGCGGTGGTTTTTATCTATTTTCATTCTTTTTCACTTACTTATTCACGTTCATCAATTGATACTTTTTTGTTAACCACATTGTTAAAAATACTTAATTTTTTATCTTTTCATTGTCCTTTTTTTCCATGTATACTTCAGTTAAACAAATGTATACATCCGTTATACATGTTGTAACAACCAGTATTCGGGGTATAGTAATATAGATCAATAATACATAACACTCCTAGTGAACAACGGATGTTCGGCCCAATCACCAAGGAGGAGTCTCTGAGGTATCTCCGTAACGCCTTGGAGCTGGAGATGGACAGGCTCCACCTTGCCGAGGCCATGACCCAGCGTAGGGCGCGGCTGAGGGCCATCTCCCGATCCATCATGGAGGAAAGGTCAGCTACGGCGGAGATGCCCTCAGACCACGACTGGAGGAAGGTGCTCGTGTCCGTGGCGCTGAACAGAGACCGTGGGCCGAAAGGGGGCAGGTGAGCGGCTTGAACGTGGAGCTCGTGAAGACCCTGAAAGCGCTGCTGACGTGGCTCATGATGATGGGGCCGGTGCTGAAATGGTGGGCCAGGACAGTCCTCGCCAACAGATAGCATGATACCTTTTTCGCCTTCCGGGGGTGGGGCTCTACCCCACCCTCGGTTTGCAGATTAACTCAAGGACCTTCGTGTCGAAGAACCTGTGGGTGTTGCTTGGTATCAGAACCACGGCCGTGTCGGCGCCGCCGCCCGAGCCTCCTATCGCTATACACTCCTCGCCCGACTCTATGAGGCCCGCGTCGCAGGCCATGCATGAGATCTCCAGCGCGACCTTGACGCCTCGGCTGAACAGCCGGAGCGTGTGGGCGATGATCTCGTCCACCTGCATGGCCCCGAACTTCTGCTTCACCGCCCTGCCGAGGCCGCCGAAGGCGTGGAGGTGGTAGAAGACCTTGCCTCCGTTGGCCTCTATCTTGTCGCGGCTCTCCTTCACCATCCTGTGCTGGTTGGGCTCCCTGAAACCCATCATCCCTGCCGAGACCACAAGGTTATAGTCCTTGAAGGCCTCGGACGCCAGCGCCCCGGTGTAGCCGGTGTAGCTGGCCACGACGATGTTCTTAATCCCGAGCTCCTCTGCCCTGCTCTTTGCTAGAGAGAGCGTCTCCTCAGTGTTCCCTTTTCCACGGGTTTCGAAGTAGACTGTCTTCCGTTCCTTATACGCCATTAAGTATCAAGGATAAAAGAGCGGAGGCGGTATTAGAGTTTAATATAGTTGGTTAGCCTCTAGGAATGACGACGTATTTCAGTAGCTCTTTCGGTGTTAGCCCTTGGGCCTTCCCCCAAGCCAAACCCACCAGGTTGTCCTTCTCTATCTCACTGTAGACGAGATAGGCCATGATGACGTTGAACCCGAACTCGTCTGCCGACCTTGAAGCAGTAGCGTGATCGTATTTTGCGAGCCTCAGATATGTCCTGATGAGGGCTACGTCTCCCTCGTAGATGGGGCCCAGTATCTCAGCGTATGGGGTTCCAAGGCCTTGGATCACGGGTCTAATGTTCTCGGCTTCTATGATGTCGTTGAGGTGGGGGACGCTGACTCCGTAGGTGGCTGGGAACAGTTCTTCGACGTTCAGCGTCTTTCCTTTGTTTCCTCTCTGCTTTATGGCGATGAGGACGTTCTCGATGTCGGTCTCAAGTTCAACGAGCTTGCGGACTATGCGGCGGTCCCTGATTGGTAATTTCTTCACTGCCTCAAATATGGCTGAGGCGTTAAGATAATTGAGCATGAGTTCCAGCGGCCACAGAGCGTCATGCTCCTCGTAGAGAGCCATCTGTTCGCTGACCTTGGCGTAAGGGGTCCCGCGCAGCATCTCCACAACGCTCTCCAAGCTGTCCGCCTTCACCAGGTCTTCGTGGCTCGCTACCTGGTAGGCAGTGATGGGGATGAGGCTGAGCCTTATCTCGTCCTCGGAGGCGTCGCTGAACTTACCTCGCAGTATCCTTTTAAGGTTCACTACCTCGAAACGCATCTGGTAGTAGCCCATGAGGAACTCTCCAATCTTCTTGGGCGTGAGCTCCACTATCTTCTCGATGCGTTCAATGAACTTCCTGTAGAAGACTCGCTCCAAGGCGATGTCTGGCCTAGATTCGTCGTCCAGCGTGACGCTCCCGTACGGCGTGTCCTCCAGTTTAGTCAGGAAGTCGTCGACGTCTCTCGTATCCGCCAGCGTCTGCATCTGCTCCTGCGTGAGGAGGTCCGCGATCCTCGCGTGGGTGCGCAGGACCACGTATTTCATCCCCAGCTTTAGTTTCTGCGTGATGCTTTTGCACCTCCGATTAGCTTCATCCTGACGAGTTCCTCGAGGCTCTCCTCGTCGAGCTTGTCTTCGATGAACTTGATTATCTGTTTATACTCGGGTATAATGATGTTCTCTAGGGCGTTGACCTTCCTGTTCGTCTTGCCTAGCTCGTCTGCGATCCTCTCGACACGGGACTCGAACTCGGCGAGCCTGATGATGTCGTCGAGTATCTCGTAGACCCTGTCCGAGGCTACGCTCAGCGTGATATCCAGCTCCGCCGTGATCTCGGGTTTCTCACCTATCTTCACGAAGGGGTATCTGACCCCCATGACTGCCCTGGGCAGAACCTCCAGCTCCAGGGAGCTCTTTATGCTCCTAGTCTGGCTCTGGACCTCCTGGGGCCCTAGGCTGAGGTAGGCCGCTGTAACCGCGGCGTATGCCTCCTGCAGGATATCCATCAGCACCTTGCGTCTTCCCCTCAACACGTCGAGGGAGGTGGTTAACTCCTTGGCGAGCTGATCCCTCTTAAGCTTGAGGAACTCGGTGCCTCGCTCAATGAAGCCTATCCTCCTCTTCATGTCCATGAGGAAGCCCTTGGTGGGCTTGACGCCGGCAGTCGATGACACCCTTACACTTCCCGTTTATGGGCCGGGTGATACTTGTTGATGTAGGTCTCTCTCACCCTGATGAGGTCATCCTCAGGCAGCATGCTCAGCAGATCCCATGCGATGTCGAGCGTCTGTTCTATGCTTCTGTTCTCGTAGCTGCCCTGTTTGACGAACTCCTGCTCGAACCGGTCAGCGAAATCCAACCAGGTCCTCTCACGCTCAGAGAGTCCTACGGTTCCAACGATCTGGACGAGCCCTCGAGCACGGGTCCCCTCTGCGTAGGCCATGTAGAGCTGGTTACTCACGTCGCTGTGGTCTTCTCTGGTGGTCTCCGCGCCGATCCCGTCCTTCATCAGCCTGCTGAGGCTTGGGAGGACGTTCATCGGAGGGAAGAGGCCCCTGAGGGCGAGTCCACGCTGAAGTATTAGCTGGCCCTCGGTGATGTAGCCGGTGAGGTCCGGGATGGGGTGCGTGATGTCGCCGGCCGGCATCGAGAGGATGGGCATCAGGGTGACGCTTCCATCTCTGCCCTTGATCTTGCCTGCTCTCTCGTATATCGTGGCGAGGTCGCTGTAGAGGTACCCCGGGTATCCCTTCCTGGTGGGGATCTCTTCTCGGGCGATGCTGATGGCTCTCAGAGCCTCCGCGTAGTTCGTCATGTCTGTGAGTATGACGAGCACGTGCATCCCGAGGTCGAACGCCAGATACTCGGCGATGGTCTGGGCGATCCTAGGCGTGACGATGCGCTCGATGGACGGGTCGTCGGCCAGGTTCAGGATCATGACGCTCTTGTTGAGGGCCCCAGTCTTCTCGAACTCCTCCCTGAAGTAGGCGGCCTCCTCGTTCTTGATGCCCATGGCGCCGAAGACGATGGCGAAATCTGTCTCTCTTCCAGGGATGGTAGCCTGCCTGGCGATCTGGGCGGCTAACTCGTTGTGAGGGAGCCCAGACTCGCTGAAGATGGGAAGCTTCTGGCCACGGACGAGGCTGTTCATGCCGTCGATGCTGCTGAGCCCTGTCTGGATGAACTCGGACGGTACGTCCCTCGCCGCCGGGTTGATGACGCCTCCGTTGACGTCTCTGAGGTCAGTCGAAAGCGGCCTAGGTATTCCGTCGAGGGGCTCGAAGCTTCCGCTGAACACCCTTCCGATGAGGTCAGGAGACACAGGGATCCTTAGAACGTCTCCGGTGAACCTCACCGTGGTGTTGAGATCTAGACCCGAGGTCTCTCCGAAGCACTGGATCATGGCCCAGTCTCTGCTGACGTCGAGGACGCTGCCCTGCACTGTTTCGCCGCTGGGTCTCTGAATCTGTACGACCTCGTCGAAGCTGACGTCTCTGATGTTCTCTATCATGAGGATGGGTCCTTTGATCTCTGTGGTGGTCTTGTACTCCAGTCCTGCAACTTTTGCCATTATGACGCCACCTCGTACTGGATCGCTAGGTCATCTGCATCGTTCTTCATCTGCACCCTGGCCTCCTTTATGGGCTCCAAGCCCTGTCTCTCCTTGAGCCTCATCATATCTCTGAGGACGTCCAGGTCCCTGATCTGCTCTATGGGTATACCCTTCCTTACGAGGGGCGCCACAACGTCGTAGAAGTCTACGTAGATCTCAAGCAATGCAGCCTGTTTCTCGGGGGAACAGTACCTGTCTACCTCGTGGAACGCGCTCTGAACCAGGAACCCCTCCCTGAGCATCTCAGCCATAAGGAGCACCAGCCTCTGCTCGTCGGGGAGAGCCTTCTCTCCTATGATGCGGGCCGTCTCCTCGATCTCGCTGGCCTCCTCGAGAAGCCTCAGCGCTCTCGCCCGTGCGTCCTCCCAGCCTGGGGATTGCTCGGTCCACCAATCGGCTGCCACTCTCAGGTACCTTGTGAAGCTTCTCAGCCAGTTGATGGCTGGGAAGTGTCTACGGTAGGCTAACTCCGAGTCAAGAGCCCAGAAGGTTCCGATGAACCTGAGGGTGTTTGTGGTCACCGGCTCCGAGTAGTCCCCACCCGGAGGAGACACGGCGCCCATGATGGTGAGGCTCCCAAATCTCTCCTCGCTACCAAGCGTGACTACCCTGCCGGACCTCTCATAGATTCCTGCTACACGGTCCGCGAGATAAGCTGGGAACCCTGCCTCCGCCGGGATCTCTTCAAGGCGGCCCGAGATGTCTCTGAGGGCCTCCGCCCATCTCGACGTGGAGTCGGCCATGATGGCGACGTCGTAACCCTGGTCTCTGAAGTATTCGGCGATTGTGACCCCCATGTAGATGCTGGCCTCTCGGGCCGATACAGGCATGTTGGACACGTTGGCTATGATCACCGTCCTCTCGATGAGGCGTCTCTCTGTCCTAGGGTCTTCTATCTTGGGGAAGCTCTCTACTACGTCGGCCATCTCGTTGCCGCGTTCACCGCAACCAATGTATACGATGATGTCGGCGTCGCTCCACTTGGCAATCTGCTGCAGAGTAACAGTCTTCCCGGTCCCGAATCCACCGGGTATGGCTGCTGCGCCTCCTTTGGCGCATGGGAAGAAGGTGTCTATGACGCGTTGTCCCGTGATGAGGGGCATGCTCAGCGCCAGCCTCTCCTTGATGGGTCTGCCTCGCCTGACTGGCCAGGTCTGCATCATCTTTAAGGGAACCGTCTCTCCGTCACCGGTCTCGAGCTCGGCAACTGTATCTGTGACCGTGTGCTCTCCTGACTTTATTGACTTTATTGTTCCACTCAACCCGGGTGGTACCATGATCCTGTGGACGAAACTCGGCGTCTCCTGCACAGTCCCGATGATGTCTCCGGCAACGACTTCGTCGCCTTTCTTTACTGAGGCGTTGAAACCCCATTTTTTCTCCCTGTTGAGGGGAGCTATGTTGGTTCCTCTAGTTATGAAGGGGCCTGTTAGGTCCCATAGCTCTGTCTCGGACCTCTCGACGCCGTCCATGATCTGGCTCATGATCCCAGGGCCCAGCTCGGCGATGAGGGGGGTCCCGATATCCAGGACAGGCTCACCGGGCTTCAAGCCTGCAGTTGCCTCGTAGACTTGTATATACGCCGTCTCTTCGCTCAGCCTTACGATCTCGCCCATGAGTTTGAGGTTACCAACTTCGGCGAGGTCGCCCATCTTGGGCTCTTCCTTGAACTTTGCTATTACAAGTGAACCGTTTATTCTCTCGATTGTTCCTTCAATCATCGCCATCTTAGATCACCCCCAGTTTTTCTGCCACCTCTGAGGCCTTGGATCCCCTCACCTTGGAGAGTCTGCCCTCTAGGGTGTTGTAGTATACCTTTGTACCTCTCTGGTTCTTCACGGTGACTCCGCCCATCGCGTCGATGGGCTTAGCGTCGAGCCGAAGAGACACGCCAAGCTCCTTGGATAGCTCTGATAATGTTTTCTTGAGGAAGCCATTATCCGCTTTATTTGATGAGACAATCAACTCGTCCTCTCCGATGGCCTCTACTGCTTCCAAGATCAGCTTCTTAACAACTTCTTGGTAGTCTGCCCCGCCTTTCTTCGCCATTGCCTCAAGCTTCTCCCGGGCATACTCGAAGACCGTGTCGAGTAACTCCATCTTTGCCTCCATGACCATCTTACGGCCATCTAGGTTTGCCCGGCCCACGATCCTGTCGTGAACCGCCCTGAGCTCGGAGCCGACTATGGTCCTCAAGTGTCTATCGACGTCGCTTTTAATGCGTACCTCTTCTTGCCTAGCGTTCTCGAGGATTCGTTCTGCCCTCGCCTCTGCTTTCGCGATGAGGGTATTCCTCTCTTCCACGGCTTTATCTATTAGGCCCGCTTCCAGCTCTATGCTGCTCATTCAGGGAGAACCTCCTTTAACACAAGTTCGACGGCGCTCTCCATATTCTTAGCCGGGATTTTCCTAAGCTCCTCGACCTGTTTTTCATAGTCCTTTGCGACTTTTGCCGCTTCTTTCACCGCTTTCTTCTCTTCCTCCGCAAGCATCTCCTCAAGCCCGGTGCCTCTCTGGGCCCTCATCCGTCTCCTGTTTGACTCGGTTTTTGCGGCATCAATCATCTCGTCGGCTTCTTTCTGGGCTTCAGAAACCATCCGCTCTGCTTCGGCTTTCGCCTCCATAAGGAGCTTTTGTAGCCTCGAGCCCATTGATAGTACTCGTTCCATCTCCATCCTCTACAACTCCAACCTTGTACCTATTGCCAGCGAGACAACTGCCTGGAGTTCCTCCATTCTCATACCCGTCTCCATGGTAAAGTCGGGGACTAGGGCAAAGACAGGCGTGATGTCTCCCTTCCTCATGATCTCCTCCCTGACGTTCCTCGTCTCAGGCGCAAAGCGCTCGGGAAGTATGATGAGCTTATAGTCCTCATCGTTCACGAGGCGAGCTAGTGTCGCTGCCACGGCTTCTCCATTTATCTCATGGTAACCAGCGGCTCCGATCAGCTCGAAGGCCGTCGCGAAGGAAGGAGGTCCAATGACAGCAATGCTCATTTCCTAATTGCACACGTTAATGAACCTAAAAAGACTTATGCAATCCCCGGAAAAACCGTTAACCGGGTTCAATACAAAAAAAACTAGCGTAGGATACTAAATAGCTGGACATGCGGCTTTCCTAACGTGGATTTCCAATGGTGATACCAGAATCCAAGTTTAGTATCTATTGGAACGGTTATCCATCGTCAGCATTCTGAAAGAACGATCAAAGAATAAACAGGAAGGGAAATGATCTTCCTGTGCTAATGGAAGATATGCTCTATGAACACCTCGATGGGGTTCGTTATCAGCGCGGGCCAGATCCCGAATATGACTGACAGAGCACCCATGGCTATAAGCGCCACCGCCATCATTGTGGGCACAGTGGTCACAGCCTTCAGCTCCTCGGGAAGTTTACCGTAGTAGATGCGCCACACTGCCCTGAACTCGTACGCCAGAGTCACCAGAGTCGCCAGGCTCCCAGCCAATATGGCTACCCCTAGCTCCATCCAACCGGATTCGAAGCCTCTTACGAAGGCCCCGCTCAGGAGAAGGAACTTCGACTTGAAGCCCACGGCCGGCGGAACTCCGCCGATAGTCAGGAACCCCGCCATCGTCGCTAGGATCACGATGGGCAGCTTCTCCGCGAGTCCACCCATCTTGGACATGTCCCGCGTCCCTGTGCGGTACATGAGGGCGCCTGAGACGAGGAACAGGAGGGCGATGGCCAGGCCGTGGCTTATGGAGTAAGATATGGCGCCCAGGACACCGTAGTCGATGAACGTGAAGACGCCCAGGACGCAGTAGTTCATCTGGCTCATGCTCAGGTAGGCTACCAGGCGCTTCGTGTCCGTCTGGACTATCGCCATGACGCCGGCGTAGAGAATCGTCATCAAAGCCCAGAGCTCGATCCAGCCGCTGACTCCGTGAAGAGCCTCTTGGAAGTAGGGCATAAGCCTGGACAGGGCGTACGTGCTCAGCAGCACGGATGTGGCCCCCAGGACCGCGCTCACCGGGGCAGGCGACTCGGAGTATGTGTCAGGCATCCATCCGTGTAGACCAAGTGCGCCTATCTTCACCAGAAGGCCAATGGTGATGGCGATGCCAACCCAGAACGCGCTCGGGTGGGACGAGATGTTGGCGAGGTCGGCTATCTCGAAGCTCCCCACGGCCCAGTATCCACCGAGGACGCCGAGGAGGAGAGCCCCTCCGCCGATGTGCGTGTAGATGAAGTAGAGGAGCGAGTTCCTCCTCCTGTCCCCGTAGCCGAACAGTAAAACCAGTATCCACGAGAAGACCAGGGCCATCTCGAAGAACAGGTAGAACT
>CAZCKR010000007.1:17528-33425 GCA_964499305.1 uncultured Candidatus Bathyarchaeia archaeon
CACAGGAAGGACGCCAAGAGGACCAGTAAGAGTAAGTTGTTCACCATTTCATTCACCTCACACGGGCAGCAGCCCTGGAATCACCTCGAACAGCGGATCTAGGATGAGCCCCGGGTAGAGGCCGAGGATTATCGACAGTAGACAGAGCAGCACCATGGGGATGATCATTAGTTGCGGCGCCTCCTTCACATCCTTGAGATGCTCGGGCAGCGGACCGTAAAAGATGCGGCGCATCGCCCACATCGTGTACCCGACTGTAAGGGCTGTGGATAGGATGGCGACGACAGCGATGAGGAGCTCCGCTGAGTTTCCTTGAATGCCTGGCCCGAACGCGCCCATGAACACCATGAGCTTGGACGCGAATCCAACTGTCGGCGGGATGCCGGCGATGTTCATGGCTCCGAGTATGAAGGCTGTCGCGGTTACCGGCATCTTTGCGGCGAGGCCGCCCAGCTGCCGGATGTCTCTGATGCCTGTCTGGTGCATGATCGCCCCGGCGCTGAGGAACAGGACGGCCTTCCCCAGTCCGTGGCTGACGTAGTGCATCATGGAGCCGCTTACGCCGATAGTGGTGCCGCTGGCTAATCCGATGAACAGGTAGCCCATCTGGCTCATGCTTGAGTAGGCTAGGAGCCGCTTGATATCGTTCTGAGCCAGGACCATCATACCACCGTAGATCATGGTGGTCAAGCCCCAGAGCATGGTCAGCACCAAGTTAGCGTCCATGACTCCCGCAATGGGGAGAAGCATCCTCACAATGGCGTAGGCGGCCAACCCGATCATCGCTGGACTCAGCAACGCGCTTATCGGTGTGGGCGCCTCCGCGTGGGCGAAGGGAAGCCAGATGTGGAAGCCGAACATAGCCATCTTGACGGTGAGACCCAGAAGCATCGTCACCACTATGAACCCGGCCCACGGGGAGCCCTGGATCAGCACAAGGTCGGCTATCTCGAACGAACCGGTGTTGGCGTAAGCCGAGAGGGCACCCGTGACGAATAGGACCGCGCCTAAGACGGACCATAGAAGGTACATGAACCCTATCTTCTCACGCTCCCCTGAGCCGTACGCGTTGATGAGCGCCCACGACGGGATTATCATCAGCTCGAAGAACAGGTAGAACTCGAATAGGCTTGTCGATAAAGCCACTCCTATCATGCTGGTTACGTATGCTAGGTAGAGGGCGTAGTACGTCGCGTGGGCGTTGTTGTTCTCGCGGTGGTACTGCTCGTGGATGGAGTGATCCATGTAGGGCTGGGAGTATATCACGATGATGGCCGATAATACGGCGATAGTGAGTGCGATGGGTAGGCTAAGGCTGTCCGCGTAGAGCCCGAACCTGATCCCGGGCAGCCAGTAGAAGTACTCTCCCACCGGGTTCTCCGCGACCCCGCCCAGGAGGCTCATGAAATACAACGAGCTATAGAGTAGGGGGATAAACGCCACCCATCCGACCCGTTTTCCCATGCTTCTTCCCAGGAAATAAACTACAGGCATGAATAGGATGGGCGCCAGTATTGCCAACCAGAGTGAACCGAACAATCACATACCTCCTTTAATCAACAGCCCCACGATTAGAGCCAGCAGCATTGCAATCAGGTACATCAGGTTCACGCTGAGGATTCCTGTCTGCACCTTCTTGACACGGTTATAGGCATCGATGACTGCCCAGGGCACCCCATGATTCAGGACACCGAAGATTACTTCCACCTCCAGGGCGTCATACATTTTTCCGCTTATGGACTCCGATGTTTTCGCCACGACGTCGCTTAACGGGGTCATCACACCGGCCTCGAAGACGCTGTAGATGCCTTTTGAGAGCGTGATCAACCCGTCGACGAAGACCAGGTAGTACACGGGGTTCATGTACCACCGGTTCCAAAGGAAGTTGTAGATCGTCTTCCTCGTTTCGCTGGCTTGGACCCACGCCCACGAGTCCCAGTTCTTGGCCCAGTAGAAGTTGTAGCCCAGGTAACCTCCCGCCGCTAGCGCCACGGCGCTGAGGGCGGCGCCCGCCAGCTTGGTTGAGCCTGAGATGTGGGGCATGTGCAGGTGCTCGGCCACCTCGTGGGGCAGTATGTTCTCCAAGGCGTGGTGCATCTGTTCCTCGATGAATATCTCGGGGCTCAGGCCTGGGCTGACAAGCCCCACGAGCCCGAGGAGCCCGATGACACAGAAAAGCGCGACCAGAATAGAGATCGGTGCCCACATGATGGTAGGTGCCTCGTGCACGTGGTGCCCGTGGTCCTCCATCTCGTGGATGAACTCGCTCTCCTCGTGCAGGAAAGTTCTGCTTATGTACCTGATACTGTAGGCGAACGTCATGGCCGCGCTTATGACCCCCACCGCCAGAAGCAGCATCGCGAGGGGGGTGCCCGCCACGAGGGCCGACAGGAAGACGGCGTCCTTGCTCCAGAACCCGCTGAACGGCGGGATGCCGGAGAGGCTGAGGGTGGCCAGCCCCATAAGCAGGTAGGTCTTGGGCATATGCTTCTTCAGCCCGCCCATGTTAAACGTGTAGATGCTCTCGATGGCATGGATCACCGAGCCCGCGCAAAGGAACAGGGCCCCCTTGAACAGGGCGTGGCTTGCCAGGTGGAACACCCCGGCTGTGAGGCCGGCGATGTACGCCTCCTCGCTGAAGCCGCTGAGCCCGAGACCCAGCATCATGTAGCCTATCTGGCTGACGGTGGAGTATGCGAGTATCTTCTTCAGCTCAACCGACACCAAGGCCTGGCTCGCGGCTAGGAAGCACGTGAACGCCCCCACCAACGCTATGGCCGTGAAGTATACCTTGGCTCCCGGTAGGTGCAGCACGTATGTGCCTATGTAGAACACTGGGCTCATCCGAGCGACGAGGTAGACCCCCGCCTTGACCATGGTGGCGGCATGGATGAGCGCCGAAACCGAGGTGGGGCCCGCCATAGCCTCAGGCAGCCATTCATGAAGCGGGAACTGTGCGGACTTCCCTATCGGCCCGCCGAGGAAGAATAGGGCCGTCAACGGGATAAGCCCCTTCACAGCCCCCATGTTCGTGAGCCACTCGGGAGCCGTGTTGATGAGTTCATGGTAGTTGAGGGTCCCGGCGAAGTAGTAGATTATGAATATCGACGCGATGATGAAGACGTCGCCGATGCCGGTCACCACGAACGCCTTCATGCCACAGTGGCTCGGGGGGAACATCTTGGTGGGCGGCGGCCCGCCGAGCCAACGCTCCTTGGCGTCGCGGTAATAGTAGCCGATGAGCCCGTAGCTGCAGAGCCCTACCCCCTCCCAGCCTATGAGGGTCTGCAGGAGGTTGTTCGAGAGCACCAGCAACAGCATGTTTCCTATGAAGAACAGGAAGAAGAACCAGAACCTATCCAGGTTGGGGTCTCCGTGCATGTACCCGACAGAGTAGACAACTATGAGGAAACTGATGAAAGCCACCACGTTGCAGATGATTATGCTCAGAGGGTCCACCAGCACTCCTATCTCGAGCGGAGCCCCGTTGGGGAACGTGAACCAAGTCAATAACCTGATGTCGCCGAGGGTGTGACCCGATAGCAGAGACGGTATCATGGACGCGGCTGCGACGGAAGCCAGCGCGGCGAAGAACACTGCGCCGTAGTCTCTAAGCTTGTGGTCGATCTTCCCAAGAACCGGCATGAGTACAGCTCCCACGACGGGGATCATCCATGAAAGCCAAGGCCAAGGATACTCCAGAATAATCTCGAGCGGATTCATGACATAATTACTCCTATATACATACTTAAATTATCAACAAGGGATTCCGCTGCTTTGGACGCGATAACCACCACTGGGCTTGGGTAAAGCCCAAGGACTATGATTAACACGGCCATTACAAGAGTCACCCCCACCATGAGGAGGGGAGCCTCCTTCGCCGTCATGCCCTCCTCGACCTCCCCGGAGAGAAGGACCATGATGACCCTGAGATAGTAGGCCATACTCAACGCGCTGTTGAGGACGCCGAGTATCACCAGCAGGAGCATGTCGGCGCCCATGGCGGCGTTGAAGAGAATGAACTTGCTGACGAAGCCGTTGGTGCCTGGAACGCCGCCGAGACCCAGGAACGAGACTATGACTGCCAGGGTCGTGAACGGCATAGTCTTACCGACGCCTTGCAGCTTTTTGATGTCACGCGTCCCTGTCTCGTGCACGACGGAGCCTACGGAGAGGAAAGCCAACCCTTTCATCAGCGAGTGGTTCAGGACATGTAACAGGGTTCCCATCAAACCGTAGGTGAGGCCGGTAGAGACACCGATAAGCATGTACCCCATCTGGGCTATGCTCGAGTAAGCAAGCATCCGCTTCACGTCGTCCTGCCGCAGAGCCATCATGTTTCCCAGGGTCATGGTGAGCGCAGCGAATACCGCGATGGTTACCTTGAAGAAGCTCGGCTCGAAGAGAAGGAATAGCACACGAGTGATGGCGTAGAGTCCCGTCTCGATTAATATCCCTGACAGCATCGCGCTGATGGGGCTCGGCGCCTCGGGATGCGCGTCGGGAAGCCACGTGTGCACCGGGACTATGGCCGTTTTAACTCCGAAGCCTATAACGAATAGCGCGAATATCAAGTAGTACCAAAGATTCATTGGTTGTCCGTGTATCACGCTTGAGACCTGCGCAAAGTTCAAGGTGCCTGTGATCCCGTACACGAGAGCTATCCCGAAGAAGAGCACCGTCGAACCCACCGAGCCCATGACCATGTACTTGAACCCGGCTTCGATGGGCCCCCAGAGGTCCTTCCTGAAGCTGACCAGGGCATAGCTGGCTATCCCCATCATCTCCCAGAAGATGAACAACGTGAAGAAGTCACCCGCGAAAGCCACTCCGACCATGCCGACAACAAGAGCAGAGAGCAGCGTATAATACTCCGTCAGCCTCGTGTCGTGCTCCATATATTTGTAGCTGTATACTGTGGCGAAGAAGCCTAGAATCGTTGCTGAGAAAGCCATGAATATCCCCAGCATGTCTATCTCGAAGCTCGCGCCGAGAGGCGGACCGCCGCCCAGCGAAAACACAAGAATCTTGTCAGGAGCGGCTTGGAGGGCGTTGTAAAGCGTCCACGTGAAGACTATGCCTAGGGCGCTCAAGACCACGGCTACACTGTCTCTTAGTTTAGGTGAGCCCACTCGCTCCGCGAGTAGGCCGGTCAAGACGACTAACATCGGTGTAAACAGGAAGTACATTGAAGCGGGTATCACCATCTCAACCTCCTGAGCTCACGAGAGTCGACGGTCTTGAAGTGCTTATAGGCGTTGACTATGAGTGCCAAGCCCACGGCGACGACGCAGCCACCTGTTACTATCGACATGAACACAATGGACTGCCCGATGGGGTCGACGACTCCCATGGAGGCATGCTGTGAAGCGAAATAGATGAACGCGAAGTTACCGGAGTTGAGGATCATCTCGATGCCCAGGAGAATGCGTATCATGTTCGATCTGCTTACACAGTATAGCCCAATAGCAAACAACGTGAAAGCCGAACCAAGCCAGATTGTTGCATCCATTCTATTTCCGCATCTCCTCTCTCAGTAATGCTAGACAGCAGATCGCTGTCGTGAATAGGATAAGTGTCTGGAACATGAGGTCCATGCCTCTGAAGTCCCAGAGGAATCTGCTCATCGCGCCCCCGATCCTTGATCCCGGCTGGATTGGGATCATCTCGCTGTGAACCAGACTTGAACTGGGGAAGGGTTCACTAGCAAGGATGTATAAAAATCCGCCGAGGACTAATGCGCTGAGGAGGAGCCCTGCATACAGGATGGCTTTACCATCACTCATCAGCATCACTCCTCACGAACATTATGACAGAAACGAAGAGCACCACTACAGCTCCGCCATAGATAAGCATCTGGAAGAGGCCCACGTATGGGGCGTAGAGGGTCCAGTAGAGCCCTCCAAGACACACGGCCATCCCGCCTAGGCTAAGGGCGGCGAATAATATGTCCTTCATTCCAGCTGCCATGAGTGCGAAGGCTAGGGTTGCGATGATGAGAATAATCTGAACTATTGTCGACGCCACACCTGATTCCCCTATTCGCGAATCGCTAACTTATCATTCTAATCAATATAAAAATATCGTTGCTTAGCCGTATTATGAAAAAGAGTTCAGGAAAAAGGTAAATTATTTAAAATGGTATAAAAATACAAACAATTACATTAAAAGATACTGAAATCATGCATCAAAAATACAAATAATTTACAAATAATTACATAAAAAGAAGCAGGAATCATACGCGTACCTCAAAATAAACAAATAATCTTTTCTTTTGTAAATCTTTATATGCTTCTATTAAACGCTATGTTGAGGGACCGAGTTTTGCTGGTAGGTCTAAGTGGTTTTACGATAATATTGGGTCTAACAATCCTCGTCGGCATCATCATCTTCGCCTTTGGCAACGAGCTTGCATCGAAGAGCCCCGACACCGAGGGAAAGCTGGCCCCATACGCCTGTGGAGAACCAATCCCGCCGAAGAAGGTTAGGCTAAACGTAGAGAACTTCTTCATCTACGCGGTGTACTTCATGATATTTGATGTGCTCGGCTTCGTCTTGGCCACGACAGTCGGGAAGCCCGTCAACATGCTGCTGCCTCTGTTCTACGCCGGTGTGAGCCTGATCTCCATAGTCACACTCACCGCTACGCGGAGGCAATGAGATGAGCATACTTACATGGGCTAGAACCCGTTCCCCGTGGCTCATACACTTCAACGCCGGCGCATGCAACGCCTGCGACATCGAGGTAGTAGCCGCACTTACGCCAAGGTTTGATGTTGAACGCTTCGGCGCCTTAATCAAAGGCTCCCCGAGACACGCAGACGTGATGGTGGTCTCCGGAAGCGTGCCGAGAAAAATCAGAGACAGGCTGAAGAGAATCTACGAACAGATGCCCGCCCCAAAGTTCGTGGTGGCCGTGGGCTCGTGCGCCATCAGCGGCGGCGTCTTCCAAGACTGCTACAACGTCATGGAGGGAGTCGACAAGATCATACCCGTCAACGCATACATCCCGGGCTGCCCGCCGAAGCCGGAGGCGATCCTTGACGGCGTGGTGAAGCTCCTATTGAGCGCAGGATACTGAGGTGAATTAAATGTCGATAGAAGAACATACTAAAATAGTTGACGACCTCGTCAAGGAGTTCGGGGAAGAAAACGTCTACAACACCAAAGTCCCCAGGGCCTACAGGGCGTTCGCGCACGTAAAGAGAGAGAAGCTACGCGACGTCATCAGGTATCTCAAGGAGGAGCATGGGTTCGTTCACGTCACTACCATCAGCGGGGTGGACATGGGGGAGAACTACGAGGTAGTCTACCACCTACGCAGCGAGGGCTTCAGCTTCAGCCTGAAGATCCCTGTCCCCAAGGACGACCCCAAGGTCCCGAGCATAGTCGATATCATGAACGGCGCCGTCCTCTACGAGAGAGAGGTCAACGACCTACTAGGCATCTTCCCGGAGGGGCACCCGGATCCAAAGAGACTGATCCTGGCATACGACTGGCCGGAAGGGGTGCACCCACTGCGTAAGGAATGGGACATCCAGACCATCCGAGAGAAGGTGGATGGAAAGAGATGGGGGAAAGACGTTGAGTGAAAGAGAGTTTGTAATCCCAATTGGGCCCCAGCACCCCGCGCTGAAGGAGCCGGAGAGTTTCCTGTTCACCGTTGACGGCGAGGTCGTCGTCGACGTGGAGCCTAGGATAGGCTACAACCACCGTGGCATCGAGAAGGCCATGGAGAGCCGCAACTACATCCAGAACCTGTACATCACGGAGAGAGTCTGCGGCATCTGCAGCAACGCCCACCAGACGGCTTACACCGGGGCCGTGGAGGAGGTGGGGGGCATCGAGATCCCGGAACGCGCCAAGTACATAAGGGTCTTCATGCAGGAGCTGGAGCGCATCCACAGCCATCTTCTGTGGCTGGGGGTGGCTGCCCACGAGATCGGTTTTGACACCATGTTCTACTACGTGTGGCGAGACCGCGAGGTGGTGATGGACCTCCTAGAGGAGGTGAGCGGTAACCGCTGCAACTACGCCATGGCGACCGTGGGCGGCGTAAGGAGGGACCTACCCCGTGACAAGTATCCCAAGTGGCATAAGATGCTTGACAAGTTGGCCGAGCGGACCAACTACTACATCAAGGTGGCGTCCACGGAGAAGACGATCCTAGAGAGGGCCGTCGGGGTCGGCTACTTGGGCAAGGAGGACATGATAAGGCTCAGCGGCAGTGGACCCAACGCCCGTTCAAGCGGCGTTCCCTGCGACATCAGGAAGCTCACGCCGTACTTGATCTACGACGAGATACCCTTCGAGCACATATACGTGGATAACGGAGATGTTCTTGGGCAAGTACTCGTAAGGGCCCTTGAGGTGGTTGAGGCGGTTAAGATCTGTAAGTGGGTACTCGACAACATACCTGAAGGTGAGATCGCCGTCAAGTTCAACCCCCTGCAGAGGCTGCCTGAGGGTGAGGCGGTATACCTCGTCGAAGCCCAGAGAGGGGAGCTGATCCACTACACCATAAGCGACGGCAGGAACATGCCGTACAGGCACAAGATCAGGGCGCCGACGTTAGGCAACATACCCTCGCTGGTCGAGAGGCTTAAAGGCGGATACATCGCCGACATCCCGATCACGATCGCGGGCATAGACCCGTGCTTCAGCTGCACCGACAGGATGGCCTTCTACGACGAGGGCAAGGACAAGACCTGGACGTGGACAGATGTTGAGCTTAGCAAGTACAGAAAGGAGTGGTACAGCAGATGAGCAACCCGTTGACAACCCTGGTAGCGGTGCTATTCTTCCCGGGTCTCTCTTTCATACTCACATACGCGCTCTGGTGCCAGTGGGTAAGCCGTAAAGCGGCTGCACGGCTCCAGAACAGGCAGGGACCCCTCCACACAGGGTGGCAGGGAACCCTCCAGCCCCTGGCGGACTTCATCAAGCTACTTGTCAAGGAGGACATAACCCCAACGGCGGCAGATAAGCCGGTGTTCAACTACTCACCCATCGCGGTGTTCGCCATACCATTGGCGGCCACGTTCCTCATACCCATCCAGAGCCTGACGAGCCTCTGGGGATGGGAGCCCATCGTCAGCTTCCAAGGAGACCTCATAATCGTTCTGTTCCTCATGAGCGTCGTCATACTCGCAGTTTTCCTGGGGGGATGGAGCAGCGGCAACGTGTTCGGCGCCGTCGGAGCGACCAGGGTGGCGCTCATGATGCTCGCCTATGAGATACCTCTAAGCCTTGTCGCGATAGGCCCCGCCATACTGGCGGGGAGCCTGCAGATCAGCGAGATCGTGGACTGGCAGGTGACGAGCGTTAACACTTTCTTCAGAGCCCCAAGCATACAGGGAATCGCCATCGTGGGCGTGCTGTTCATCGGCGTCGTCATCTACATCGTGTGTCTTCTGGCTGAGCTGGAGCTCAGGCCCTTCGACATCAGCGAGGCCGAGACGGAGATAGTTCACGGCTGGCAGGTGGAGTACAGCGGGAAGAAGCTGGCGCTGCTGAACGCAGGCCACGACGTCAAGATGGTGCTCGCCGCCGCGCTGGTTACCAGCCTGTTCCTAGGCGGCCCAGCCGGACCTATACTGCCCCCCTTCGCGTGGTTCATCCTGAAGACCACGTTCTGCGTGCTGGTGCTGACGAACCTGAGCGTCCTGTTCGCCAGATTCAGGATAGACCAGATGGTGGCGGGAGCCTGGAAGTACCTGGTGCCCCTAGCCGTGCTTCAGGTGATGGCCGTCGTGGCCCTGTCGGGAGTGATATAAGTTGGCTATGGAGAGAGAGCTACTCAAGAACGCTTTCAGCAAGCCCTGCACGCTGATATACCCCTTCGAGAAGCTGGAGCCGCCCGAGGGGCTGAGGGGGAAGCACGAGTACGACCCCGAGAAGTGCATCGGCTGCGGCCTGTGCGCCAGGGTGTGCCCAAGCTTCGCCATAACGCTGAAGGGGGGCCCGGGCCCCAAGTGCACCGGGCTGCTAGTCGATCTGGGTAAATGCCTGTTCTGCGGCCAGTGCGAGGAGGTGTGCCCGAGGGACGCCATCTGGCTCACCACCGAGTACGAGCTCGCCGTCATCAACAAGGAGGACGGGATCCTAGACTTCGATAGGACGCCTCCGCCCCCCAAGACTCCCCCGAAGAAAGAGGAGTAACACCCTTTTTCCAGCCGTGTTTTCTTTCTATTCAGATAATATTCTGTGCAGGGTCTCCGCGATCCGTTTGGACGCCTCTACGAGCTCCGGGGTCATCTCCTCGCCGAACGTCACGGTCTTGGGCTGGACCCCCAGGAGAAGCACGGTGATCCCCAGGCTCTTCTCGATGTAGCTGATGAAGATGTTCAGCGGCAGGCTGTGGGTCGAGATTGCCTGTCCGCCTATGTGCTCGGAGTCGATGAGCTTGGTCTCTCCTGGTTGGCCCCCGAAGTTGGCGGCGTCCAGCAGCAGCGCGTGGGTCGGTTCGTAGCTCTCCACCTTGCCGGTGAACGCCTCGGGGACTGTCTCGGTGTTCAGGAGCATGACGCCGTCTAGGCTCATCGCTTCGAGGAGTTCGATGATCCTGACACCGACGCCGTCGTCGCCCCTCATGGGGTTGCCGACGCCCACGAGGACGACCCTCCTCTCGCCTTCCCCGAAGTACTCTCTGAGTTCCTGCTCCAGAGCCATGACACCAATGTTTGGGACTGCGCGGCTAAAAACCATCTGGAAGGTTTTTGGCTCATCTGGTCTATACTATTTACCTGAGAAACACTGCCCGTACCCGTGTTTACCCAATGTTAGTCTCATATAGTTGAAAAAAATATTGTTATGCCTATAGCTGGGAAGCTACCTCGTCCCTGAACCTGGCGAGCATCTCCACGTTTTCCTCTATGGTGCTTGACGGCCTGACGTTGATGACGCTCATCTTCATGCCCTGGTCCATGGCGCGGCGCCACTTCCCGATGAGCGTCTCCGGGGTACCTATGAAATCGTGTTCTCTTGCCTCGGCTGGGTCGGTGCCTCGCCCGGCCCACTTCCTGAGGGTGGCCTCGTACTCATCCTCGTCCTTCATCAGGTAGACGCTTGGCGCGAAGCCGCTGATATAGACGTCGTCCACAGACTTGCCGTGCCTCTCCAGGGCCGCGTGGTAGTGGCCCAGTATCCTGTCGATGTTCTTGAGGTTGCCCGAGGCGTTGATGCCGTCGGCGTACTTCGCCGTTACCGCGATGAGCCTTGGCTGACGGGCCCCCACCGAGACCCTGAAGGGCCTCTGCACCGGCTGGGGTATGTTGATGGCTTCTCGTAGCGTCCAGTACCTGCCTTCGTAGCTGAACACCTCGTTGTGGAGCATTCCCTTGAGTATCTCGACGGACTCCTTGAGCCGGGTGACCCGCTCCCCCGCGCCGGGCATGCCGCGTCCCTTCTCCATGAGATCGTAGCCCAGATACTCGGGCTCGTTCCAGCCCGCACCCAGTATGAGCTCATAGCGGCCGCCGGTCATGACGTCCAGCGCCGTGGCCGACTTGGCGAGGTACGCGGGGTTCCTCAGGCTGTTGAAGAGGGTTATGTGGCCCAGACGTATCCTGCTGGTCTGGGCCCCTATCCCGGCCATGGCGGTCCACGCCTCAAGGTAGTGCTCCTTGCCGTTAGGCAGGCCGTGGACGTGGTCGTTGAGGAAGACGCCGTAGTAGCCGAGTTCCTCGGCGGCCTCGGCCAGCTCAAGCATCTTGTCGTATGTCTCGGCTGACCTGATGTAGACTCCGAATCTCATGGGGACAAGAGATAGACTACTCCATTTAAACCTCAGGGTGGCTGTCTCGGGCACGCGTGGGAGGCGAAGGCTGGTGTGTTAGCCAACCTTTATTTGACCGCCGCCCCGTCTATTTGGTTCTAGGAGATTTCGTGTTTGAGTAGAACCAAGCTACCATTCAGGTCCCCGGTGTTCTACGGCTGGGTCATGGTCCTGGTCTCCAGCCTCGTCATCTTCTTCAGCGGGCCCGGGCAGACTTACAGCGTAAGCGTCTTCATAGACAGCTACATCAACGAGTACGGCTGGAGCCGCAGCGTTGTCTCAGGCATGTACAGCGTAGGCACCTTCTGTGCGGGGATGCTCATGGGCTTTGTGGGCAGGCTCTTCGACAGGGTCGGCCACAGAAAGATGACCGCCGTCATCGCCCTGGTGTTCGGGGTAGCCTGCGTCTGAATGAGCCTCGTGAACACGGTGCCCATGCTCCTCGTCGGCTTCTTCCTCGTGAGGCTCCTAGGCCAGGGCTCCATGAGCCTCAGCAGCGTGACTCTGCCACCCCAATGGTTCATAAAGAAGAGAGGCGTCGCCATCGGCGTCGTCAGCATAGGGGGAGGGCTGAGCCTGGCGATCCTGCCGCCTCTCAACACCTGGATCATCCAGAACTATGGCTGGAGGATGAGTTGGTGGACGTGGGCGGTGCTGCTGTGGGTCGTCATGGCGCCTTTGAGTTACCTCCTCATCAGGGACACTCCGGAGGAGGTCGGGCTCCTGCCCGACAACGAGGAAGCCCCGGAGATCACAGAGGTGGAGAATACAATTGTTGAGGACTCTTGGACCCTACGGGAAGCCATGAGGACCCGGGCCTTCTGGTGCATCATATACACGACGGTGGTCCCGTCGGCGATAATAACGGGGCTGATCTTCCACCAGATAAGCATACTCGCCCAGGCCGGACTGGACCCTGGGACGGCTGCGCTGATCAGCAGCCTCATGAGCGTCGTGCGCCTACCCGTAGCCCTTCTAGCGGGGCCTGTCGCGGACAGGGTCCAGATGAGGTACCTCGTCGCGTTCAACCAGGCGCTGATGCTCGGCTCCATGGTGGCACTGTACATGGCGGACAGCGTGACGCTGGTCATGGTTTACGGGGTGCTCGTGGGGGTCCAGATGGCGCTGCAGGGAATAGTGGGTGGAGTGATCTGGCCGGACTACTACGGGCGGAGGCACCTGAGTACCATCAGGGGCGTCACAATGATGGCTGGGGTGATCGGCTCGGCGCTGGGGCCTCTGCCCTACGGCGTCGCCTACGACCTGTTCGGCGGGTACAGCGAGGCGCTTCTCGCGTCCATCGCTTTCCCCGTGGTAGGGGTCATAGCGGGCTTGCTGGCTGTGAAGCCCCAAAGACTGCCGTGAACCCGTTTTATAAGGTTTAAATGAGGTCCTCCATTGTTGTATCTAAGGTCTCTATGGGTAATCGCCTCGGGTTCTCCAACCGTTTCATGGCAGTCGTTGCGCTGACGGTGCTTGTGCTCCTGCTGCCCACCCCGGCTGGTCTGACTGTTGAGGGAAAGCGGGCGCTAGCCGCCTTCGTGTTCACGGGGACCATCTTCGCGCTTCAGCCCATACCGCTGCCGTTCGCGGGGCTCATGGTGCCGGTTATGCTGGTGGCTCTCGGCTTAGCTAACTCGGCTCAGGCCTTCGAGACCCTGTCCAGGCCCATCATCATACTGATCCTCGGCAGCCTGTTCCTGGCTGAGGCTCTGAGGAAGCACGGTATAACGAGGAGGCTGGCTCTCTTGTCCATCGTGGCCTCGGAGGGGCGCGTGGACAGGCTTCTCCTCGGCCTCATGGCGTTGGCCGCGCTTCTATCCATGTGGATGGAGAACACCGCGACGGCCGCGGTGCTGATACCGGTGGCCCTCACCATCTCCAGCCAAGTCCCGGATCAGGAGCAGTCGAAGGAGCTGCTGGTTCTCCTGGTGCTGGGCATCGCCTACGCCGCCAGCGTCGGCGGGATGGCCACGATAACCGGGTCCGCTTCTAATGCGGTGGCGTCCGAGTTTCTGGCGGAGATCAGGGTATGGAGGTTCATCGACTGGATGAAGTACGGACTAATTGCTCTTATATTCGTGTTCCCGGCCACCTGGTGGACGCTGATGAAGGCAGCCAACGTCTCCTTGAAGGAGCTGGACATCGAGGCGACGCGCAGGGAGCTTGAGAACCTGGGCGGGATGCGGGGCGTAGAGAGGGAGGTCCTGGTGGTTCTTGGGATCACCATATTGATGTGGATGGGGGGCGCCTTCATCGAGGACGCCGTGGGGCTGCCGTCCACGTTCCTCTCCCCGGCAGTCGTCGGGATGATCGCGGTATCCTACATGGCTCTCCGGGGCATAATCCAGTGGGAGGACGTGAAGGGCGTCAGCTGGGGCATGTTCTTCGCCATCGCCGCCGGGCTGGCGCTCGGGGAGGCGTTGAAGAGGTCGGGCGCGACTGCGTGGCTCACGGGCATCTCCTCGCCTCTGCTAAGCGGGACGCCGTATATCTTCGCGCTGGTCGTCGTCGTGTTCGCGTCGGCTCTACTCACCAACGTGGTGAACAACGCCACCGTGGCGGCTGTGTTTGTACCTATAATGATCGACTTGGCCGCGGCCGATCCTGCTTTTAACTCCGTCAGGCTCGTGCTTCCCCTCACCATGGCCACCACCTTCGGCTACGCGCTGCCCTCAGCCTCCGGGAGGATGGCGCTCATCTCGGCGACGGGCATCGTCAAGTCTAGGGACATGATAAGATACGGGATGCTCATGACGGTCGTAAGCTCAGTTATACTCATCGCATTATTCTACCTGTTAGGCATGGTCCACCTGATATGATGGGCTGAGTGATCAAGGTTAATAGAAGATGCCACGAGTTGAGTAAATGTATGCGAGTCCTCGTCGTCGGCGCCGGGATGGTGGGCGCCAGAGTTCTTAGACAGCTGAAGAAAAACCCCAGGATAGAGGTGGTCACCGTTGACCCCCGGGACAGGCCCTACGCCGTCGAGCAGGGCATAATCGAGGACGTGGACTACCACGCGGAGCTTAACACGGTCGAGCTGAAGGAGACGCTTAGCAAGGTGAGGCCAGACCTCGTGCTGGTGACCACCTCCAAGGAGGACATCGCGAGAACCGAGGTACCCGGACTGGAGGTGCTGGTTACCGCGCTACGCAACGAGCTTGAGGCCACCGCTGAGGTACCCATAATCATGGTAGCTCGTATAGGCGAATAAAGAGGTTAGCCGAAGAAGCGGCCCATGACGTAGGCGCCTAGAAACATGGCGGCTATCCCGAGCAACACCGGGAGGTTACCTATACCCAAGCTGGCTAACGCCGAGCCGGGGCACTGCCCACTGAATCCCCAGCCGACGCCGAATATCACGGCGCCTATAATGATATTTCTGCTGAGCGTCCTTATGCGTGGCTTGAACTCGCCGCCGAGGATGGGCCTCTCGATGAACCTGGGCACAACGTTAATCGCCACGAAAGTTACGCCCGTGGCTGCACCCATCAGCACAACCAGGCCAAAATCCTTTAACTGGAGGAAGCTGAGCACCACCTCGGGCTTGGACATGCCGCCCACGGCCAGCCCGAACCCGAAGACTATGCCTCCCACGAAGAGCACAATGTTCCTGTTGTTCACGGCGTAACCCCCAGCAGCAATATGATGTTGGCGGTGATCGCGCCGACGACGATGAAGGTTATCACGGCGAACAGAGACGTCGTGGACATGGACGCTATGCCGCTTATGCCGTGACCGGACGTACAGCCGCTTGAAAGCCTCGTGCCGAAGCCAATGAGGAAGCCTCCGATGAGGAGCCTCCACCACTGGACCGACGTGGTCCAGAAGCCGTCGGGTGAGATGGTCACGGTGTAAAGTAGGGCACCCAGTATCACCCCCGCCGCGAAGTATAGCCGCCACTCCCGGGAGTCGAGGTAAGTCTTCCTGTTGAAGTAAGGCATCTTAGAGAAGTAGGAAATGGTGGAGCTGAAGAGGCTGCTCTGGGTGGCGTGCTGACCGGTCAGGACATAGACGAACGAGACGCCAAGCCCGATAATTATTCCTCCAAGTATGTAGGACGTGACTCCGAGAGGAAACATATGCGTTCAATTGAACCGAGATGTAAAAACCTTGAC